>NZ_JBHUAL010000035.1:18204-53087 GCF_042789775.1 Kitasatospora sp. NPDC056800
GCCCAAGGGTGAGGAGCCTGCTGGGGCGTCGAAGAAGTCCGGTGCGGCGGTGGGGGGTTCGGGTTCGTCGGAGCGGGTCAAGTCGCCGTCGGAGTCGGCGGCGTCTTCGGAGATGCGGGAGGCCGCGACGAAGCGGGAGGCCGCCGGGAAGGATTGGGTGACGCCCAAGGCCGAGGCCGATGCGGCGGCGGTGGAGAAGCCCGGCGCCGGATCGGCTGCCCGGCCCCGGGTGCCGGAGAAGCCTTCGCCGGAGGTGCGGGGCGAGGAGGCCCGGCTGACGGCGCAGAAGCACGCGGAGGTCATGGACCGCTGGCTGGAGCACAAGCGGCAGGACCCGGAGACCCGGAAGCTGACGGAGCAGCGTGCCGAGGAGGCGCGCCAGGCGGCGGAGAAGCAGGCGGAGCGGCGGGCGGAGGTGGCCGCGGAGCGGCGGGAGCGGGCCGCTGCCGAGCGGGAGGCGTCCGAGCGGACGAAGGCGCAGGTCGCGGAGGCCGAGGCCCGGGCCGACCGCCGGCGAGCGGAGGCGGCGGCCGCCGAGGACGCCCGGTGGCGGGAGCTGTTGCAGGACCTGCGGGACAAGTCGGGTGGGAACTCCGGGACGATCGGGGAGATCACCTTCGCCGAGGCCAGGGCCCGGATCACCCAGCGGGCCGATGCCGCGCTGCGGACGCCCATGCGCGAGTACACGGGGCCGGCGGACTTCGAGGCGATGGACCGCTACCTGGCACCCCACCTGGTGGCCGCCGAGGCCGAGGCCTGGCACGAGCTGGCGGGCGAACTCGGCATCAACGTAGGCTCGTTGGCTCGGCAGGGCCTCATGCCGACGTTCCCCCGGAACCTTCCGGAGCGGCCCGGCGGGAGGGTCGCCTTCGAGGCCGAGGCGTCCTCGGTCTCGAAGGCCGGACCGGTCGGGGACAAGGGCAAGGGCCTGGCCGTCGAGCCGGTTGAGACTGTCGAGGCCGGCAAGCCCGGCAAGCCCGTCGAGGCCGTCGTGAAGGAGCCCGAGGAGGAGATCACGGTTCTGCGGGCTCCGAACCCGGACGAGACCTGGGCGCAGATGGAGGCCCGGGAGGCCCGCGAGCTGGCGGCGGCGATCGAGCTGTCGACGCGGCTCCGGCAGCAGCCGAGCGGGGGCGGGGGTCCGATCACCTCGGCGTCGGCCGCGTCCGGGAGTCGGACCGGGGCGGCGCTGACGCCCGAGGCCAAGGCGAAGCTCCTCCAGGTCCCCACGCAGGCCCTCGACGAGGTCTCCCCGGCGGAGGGGTCGGCGTCGACTCAGCCGGAGGTGCCCGTCGTCGCGCAGCCGGAGGCGCCTTTCACGGCGCAGGAGTTGATCGACGAGCTGGTCGGCCTGATGCCCGGGGTTCCCCAGGCGCCGGCGGGTCTGCTGGGTCCGGACGTGTTCGGTGACCGGGTCGTTCCGCCCGCTCCGGAGTTCCTCCAGGGCTACGACTACCGGCAGTTGAAGTCGGAGTCCCGGGTGGCGTTCTTCCGGGCGCTGGACCTGGCGCGCGCGACCGCGCCGACGGCCGAGGGGCTCGTCCCGGAGACGCTGGGCCAGCACCCGGAGTCGGTCGTCGAGTCCAGTGGGATCCGGACGATGTCGCGGAGTACCGGTTCGGGGTTTCTGCGGAAGTGGGTGCGCATTCCGCGGCTGGTGCACTCGATCTGGCTGGGCGGCCCGCTGTCGGCGGACAACGAGCACACGGGTCCGTTCATGACCAATGTGCAGGACTCGGCGGACGGTCCGGGCCAGGAGTTCACCCATGTGATCTGGACGGATGTCACCCGTGCCCGGGTCGCCGAGGCCAGGGCGGCCGAGGGGACGGGCGACGACACGCCCGAACTCGCCACCGTACGGGCGATGGTGACGTGGGCGGGGACCCGGCCGCGCGGGAACGTGGTGCTGGTCAACGTCGACGAGGTCTTCTCGGCCGAGGCGCCGATGGGCCTCGAAGCGGCCTACAAGATGGAGACGGCGAAGCGCCTCGGGCAGGGGTACGCCTCGGCGAGCGACATCCTGCGACTGGAGGTCCTCGGCCGGTTCGGCGGGATCTACACCGACGGCGACAACCGCCTCCGGACCGACCCCACCCCGGCGGTCCGGCGGATCGTCGAATCCGACCAGGGCTTCGCCGTCGCCAAGGTCGGCAACGCCGGCATGGCGAACGCGGTGCTGATCGCCCCGGCCGGGCACCGCGCCGTGCGGCAGCACCTGGAGGTGCTGCGCCGCAACTACCTGCGCAGCTCGCACGAGAACACCGTCCGCGGAGGCTACTTCCAGTACCTGGACCGGATGTCCGTGTCCAAGACCGACTTCCGCGAGGCGGACAAGATGGCGGGGGAGGACCCCGTCTGGGTGCAGGGCCACACGGAGGAGCGGGACAAGAACGCGGTCCTCTACCTGAGCGGGACCGGCATCAACATCTGGGCGGACCTGGCGCACGGCCTGGGGCTCAAGGGCCCCGGCAGGCTCCCGGTGGTCGAGCCGGGTGTGTTCGAGATCGGGGTCGGGAACACCTGGGTGCCGCGCGAGCAGCCGGCCGCGGAGGCGGAGCCGGCGGAGGGCGGCCAGCAGCCCGAGGCGCCCGACCGCGCGGCGACACTGTTGGCGGCCCGGAACATCATCAACACGCTGATCCGCGAACTCTCCTACCAGAACGGCAAGTTGGCTCTGAGCGAGGTGGCGGCGAGGGTCGCCCGGCACCCGCAGCCCGAGTTGCTGTGGGACACGGTGATCGGCTTCCTGGCCGGCCACCCCGAGCTGCGGACGCGGGTGCAGTGGCGCACCGTCCAGAAGTACGACGCGGGGACGAGGCCGATCGGCGCCCCGGTTCCGCTCCCGCCGTGGTCCGCCGGCCTCCTGGTGCCCGAGCCAGGGGAGGTCGAGGGGATCAAGACCGGGCGGGGTGTCGAGCGGGTGCGCATGCTGGCGCCCGAGGAGGTGCCGCCGCCCGCCGCGACGGGGGTGCTCCAGGTCCCCACCCAGGCCGTCGACGGTGTGGTCCCGGCGGTGACCGACCTGGACCGGGCCCGCGAACAGCTGGCCGCCGTGGGCGCGGGGGCGGAGGAGCAGGCCGCGATCGGCGCGCGCCTGGACGACCTGGTCGCGGCGCTGGACGAGATCGGTGCGGGTGCGGAGGCCCGGCAGGGTGTCGGCACGGCTTTGCAGATGGGTTCCTTCCAGCAGGCGTTCGCCGGGCTGGGCCAGGCGCAGCGTCTGGAGGTGCTCCGGCTGCTGGCGCAGGCGCTGCGGGACGGGCTGGAGCCCGGCGCGCAGCCGATGCTGGCGCTGCTGGTGACGGTGCTCCTCGCGGCTCAGCAGATCCGGGACGAGGTGCCGGTGGCGGCCGCGGGGGAGTCCCCGCGCGACCTCGCCAGGCGGTTGACCACGTTCGCCGACGGGATCCTCGCGGGCGCGGTCGCCTGGGCCCGTGAGTCGATGCGGGGGGCTCCGACCGCGCCGTACGCGGTGGTGGCGGTGGCGGGCTACGGCCGCACCGACCTGACGCCGGCCGCCGACCTGGACTTCGGTCTGCTCGGCGCCCAGGCGGACGCGGCCTGGCTGCGGTCGCTGACCAACCTGGCGGCCGGCTGGCTGGACCTGGCCCGCCAGTTCCTGCCGGTGAACGGGTCGGCGGCGGCGCCGTTCCAGGCCGACATCATGTGGTTCAACCCCAACCTGGCGGTCTTCGACCCGGAGGCCGTGCTGGAGCACGCGCTCGCCGCTTCGGCGGACGAGCTGACGCCCAAGCACGGTGTCATGCACGACACCCGGCTGATCGAGCTGGCGCCGCTCACCGGCGCCCTCGCCGCCGTCACGTCGCACGAGGGCCAGCGGGAGCTCTTCCGGAGGTTCGCCCAGGAGCGGAGCGGGCGCGGCGACGCCGAGGTGGAGTGGGCCGCCCTGCGGGAGTCGCTCGCCGGCCTCCCGCGTCCGGAGACGCTGGCGCAGGTGGACAGCGTCAACGTCAAGACCGGCTTGATGCGCCAACTGACCGTCGCCACACGGCACCTGTATGCCGCGTACCGGGCGGTGGCGAAGCCGGAGACGCCGTGGCGGCTCAGCACCGGCGAGCGGCTGGAGGAGCTGATCGCGGGGAAGGTGCTGTCGGGGCCGCTCGGCCGACAGTTGGTGGACGCCTATGTGCTGGGCCTGAGTCTGCGGCAGCGGTTGCACCAGGCGTACGGGGGTGAGCGGGACGAGGTCGCGACGGCACAGGTGGCCGAGCCGCCGAACGGGCTGGAGCGCCTGCTGCCCGAGGAGCAGGAGCAGTTGGCGGCCGCGATCGGGGTGCTGCACGAGGTGCAGGGGAGCCTCGGCGCCCTGTGGTCCAAGGTTCAGTCCTCGGCGCCGTCGCGCTGGAAGACCCTGTTCGGGCGCCGTCCGGTGGCGGACCAGTCCGTCGGCCTGGTGCCGGACACGGTCGAGCCGGGTGAGTTGTGGGACGCGGATCTGGAGCTGCCGCTGGTCGGTGGCGGCAGTGTGCGGCTGGGTGATGTGCAGAGCTTGACCATCGTGGCGCCGGAGACGGGTCTGCCGCAGGGTCGGGCGTTCCACACGGAGGACGAACTCGCGCAGCGGCGTGAGGTGTTGAGGAACTTCGACCTGGGGCGGCGGTGGCTGCTGGAGGTCGACGGGCAGGGACGTGTGGTCACCGGGTACCGGAAGGTGCCGTGGGGGACGGGCGGTCGGCGTTACCTCGCGCTGCTGCACGGGAACCGGGACTTCGCGGTGCTGCCGCTGTCGGGTCCGGTCGGTACGGTGAAGGTCACCGCGACGGGGCTGGCCCGGACGCTGCGGCGCAGGCCGAGTATCCAGCAGTTGGCGGCGGGTGACGAGATCGTGCTGGCCGCCTGTGACGCGGCGCTGCCCGCCTCGGACGGCGGGCCCTCGCTGGCGCAGGAGGTGGCGAACGCTACCGGTCGGGTGGTGTGGGCGCCGACGGGGAAGATCGCGGCGCTGTCGACCGACCTGGACGCGGACGCGGGCTTCCTGATGTACCCGGCCGCCGACGGCACCCCGGGTGCCTGGATCCGCTTCACGCCCAACGGTGTCAATCCCTCCCAGGACTCGGAGGAGTCGCACCCGGCGGGCGTGTCCGAGGTGGGCCCGGTGCCGCGTGGCACGGCTCCGCTGGCACCGTCGCAGAGTTCGACGGGCGTCGTGATGACGGGCGTCGAGGACACCGAGGAGGAACAGTCCGAGTCCGAGGAGGACGCGGACGACCTGGAGGAACTGGACGACCTGGAAGAGCTGGATCCGGCGGAGGGGTTCGCGTGGTCGCAGCAGCCCCAGCACCCCGGGAACCAGGGCGAGGGGTCGGGGTCTGTCCAGGCCCAGGTGTCGACCGTCATGCAACCGGAGGCGCCCTTCACGGCACAGGAGTTGATCAACGAGCTGATCGACCTGATGCCCGGGGCTCCGCAGGCGCCGGTGGCGCCGGTGGGTCTGCTGGGTCCGGACGTGTTCGGCGACCGGATCGTTCCGGTCGCGCCGGAGTTCCTCCGGGGTTACGACTACCGGAAGTTGAAGTCGCGGTCCCGGGTGGGGTTCCTCCGGGCGCTGGACCTGGCGCGCGAGACCGCGCCGACCGCCCAGGAGCTCACCCCGGATACCCTGGGCCTGCACTCGGGGTCGGTCGTCGAGTCCGACCAGTCCCAGACGATGCCGCGCAGGTCGGGCCCGATTCACCTGCCGAAGCCGGTGCGCATTCCGCGGCTGGTGCACTCGATCTGGCTGGGTGGCCCGCTGTCGATGGACAACGAGCACACCGGTCCCTTCATGACCAATGTGCAGCACTCGGCGGACGGTCTCGGCGAGGGGTTCACGCATGTGATCTGGACGGACGTCACCCGTGCGCGGGTCGCCGAGGCCAAGGCCGCGGCGGCCGCGGGGACGGACGACGTCCCGGCTGAACTCGCCACCGTGTGGGCCATGGTGGAGTGGGCGAGGAGCCGGCCGAACCGGAACGTGGTGCTGGTCAACGTCGACGAGGTGTTCTCGGCCGAGGCTCCGATGGGCCTGGAGGCGGCCTTCAAGATGGAGACCGCCAAGGGTCTCGGGCAGGGGTACGCCTCGGCGAGCGACATCCTGCGACTGGAGGTCCTGAACCGGTTCGGCGGGGTCTACACCGACGGCGACAACCGGCTGTTGAAGGACCTGGACCCCGAGGTCCGGCGGATCGTCGAGTCCGAGCAGGGCTTCGCCGTCGCCAGGGCCAGTGCCGCGACCACGGTGCCGGGCGCCACGACCAGCACGATCGGTACGACCACCGGGTTCACAAAGACCACCAGGACCTCCAAGGGCGGCCTGGCGAACGCGGTGCTGATCGCCCCGGCCGGACACCGGGCCGTGCGGCAGCACCTGGAGGTACTGCGCCGTAACTACCTGCGCCGCTCGAACGAGAACACCGTCCGCGGGGTGTACTTCCAGTCCCGGAAGCCGTCGCACATTTCCGGTGCCGACTTCCGGGAGGCGAAGACGTGGGTGAAGACGGACCCTGGCGAGCCGACGCGCCACACGGATGACGGGGAGAAGAACGCGGTCCTGTACCTGAGCGGGACCGGTGTCAACATCTGGGCGGACCTGGCGAACGGCCTGGGGCTCAAGGGCCCCGACGCGCTCCCGCTGGTCACCTCGGAGATCTTCGAGATCGGCACCGGGAACACCTGGGTGCCGCGGGAGCAGCCGGCGGCGGCCGTCCGGCTGCCCGAGGTGCCCGACCGCGAGGCCACGCTGCTGGCGGCCCGCCGTATCATCAACACGCTGATCCGTGAACTCTCCTACCAGAGCGGTAAGTTGGCGCTGAGCGAGGTGGCCGCGCGGGTCGCCCGGCACCCGCGGCCCGATCTGCTCTGGGACACGGTGATCGGCTTCCTGGCGCACCACCCCGAGCTGCGGGAACGGGTGCAGTGGCGCACCGTCCAGAAGCTTGACGGGGCGACGAAGCCGACCGGCAGTCCGGTCGTCCTCCCGCCGTGGTCCGACAGCCTGCTGGTCAGGGTGGAGGAGGCCAAGCCCAGGGCGGGCGTCGAGCGGGTGCGCATGGTGGCGCCCGAGACTGTGGCGCCGCCCGCCTCGACGGTACCCGCGGCGGGGCTGCTCCAGGTTCCCACCCAGTCCGTCGACGGCGTCGCCACGGTGGTGGAGACCGTCGTTCAGGAGCAGTCCGAGCTGGACCGTGCCCGTGAACTGCTGGTCGCCGCGGGTGCGGATGCGGGGGAGCGGGCCGCGATCGGTGCGGGCCTGGACCGGCTGGTCGCGGCCTTGGACGGGAGCGGCGCGAGCGCGGAGGACCGGCAGGGCGTCGGCACGGCCTTGCAGATGGGGCCCTTCCAGCAGGCCTTCGCCGACCTGGGGCAGACGCAGCGTCTGGGCGTGCTCCAGCTGCTGGCCCAGGCCCTGCTGGACGGTCTGCGGCCCGGGGCGCAGCCGATGGTGGCGCTGCTGGTGACGGTGCTCCTCGCGGCTCAGCAGATCCGGGACGAGGTGCCGGTGGCGGCCGCGGGGGAGTCCCCGCGTGACCTCGCCAGGCGGTTGACCGGGTTCGCCGACGGGATCATGGCGGATGCGGTCGCCTGGGCCCGTGAGTCGATGCGGGGTGAGGCCACCGCGCCGTACGCGGTGGTGGCGGTGGCCGGTTACGGCCGTACCGATCTGACGCCGGCCGCCGACCTGGACTTCGGTCTGCTCGGTTCCCAGCAGGACGCGGTGTGGCTGGAGTCGCTGACCAAGCTGGCGGCGGGCTGGCTGGACCTGGCCCGCCAGTTCCTGCCGGTGAACGGGACGGTGTCGGCGCCGTTCCAGGCCGACATCCTGTGGTTCAACCCCAACCTGGTGGTCTTCGACCCGGAGGCCGTGCTGGAGTTCGCGCTCGCCGGTCCGGGAGGTGAGCCGGGGCCCACACACGGTGTCATGCACGACACGCGGCTGATCGAGCTGGCGCAGCTGCCCGGTGCCCTCGCGGCCGTCACGTCGCGGGAGGGCCAGCGGGGGCTGTTCCGGACGTTCACGGAGGAGCGGGGCCGGCGCATCGACCCCGAGGTGGAGTGGATCGCCCTGCGGGAGGCGTTCGACCGTCTCCGGCGTCCGGAGACGCTGGCGCAGGCGAACACCGTCGACGTCAAGGCCGACTTCATGCGGCAGTTGACGGTCGCCACGCGGCACCTCTATGCCGCTTACCGGGCGGTGGCGAAGCCGGAGACGGAGTGGCGGCTCAGCACCGGCGAGCGGCTGGAGGAGCTGATCACGGCGCGGGTGCTGCCGGCGGCGCTCGGCCAGAGGCTGGTGGACGCCTACAGGTTGGCCCTGAGTCTGCGGCAGCGGCTGCACCGGGCGTACGGGGGTGAGCAGGACAAGGTCGCGACGGTGGCGGCGGCCGGGCCGCTGAACGGGCTGGAGCGCCTGCTGCCGCAGGAGCAGGAGCAGTTGGCCGTCGCGCTCGGGGCCCTGCGTGATCTGGAGGGGAGCCTCGACGCCCTGTGGGTCAAGGTCAGGCCCCCGGCCCAGGCTCCGTCGCGCTGGAAGAACCTGTTCGGGCGCCGTCCGGTGGCGGACCAGTCCGTCGGCCTGGTGCCGGACACGGTCGAGCCGGCCGAGTTGTGGGACGCGGAGCTGGAGCTGCCGCTGGTCGGTGGCGGCAGTGTGCGCCTCGGTGACGTCCAGAGCTTGACCATCGTGGCACCGGGGACGGGCCTTCCGCAGGGTCGGGCGTTCCACACGGAGGACGAACTCAAGCAGCGGCGTGAGGTGTTGAGGAGTTTCGACCTGGGGCGGCGTTGGCTGCTGGAGGTCGACGGGCAGGGGCAGGAGGTCACCGGGTACCGGAAGGTGCCGTGGGGAACGGGTGGGCGGCGTTACCTCGCGTTGGTGCACGGGAACCGGGACTTCGCGGTGCTGCCGCTGTCCGGCCCGGTCGGTACGGTGAAGGTCACCGCGACGGGGCTGGCCCGGACGCTGCGGCGCCGGCCGAGTGTCCAGCAACTGGCGGCGGGTGACGGGATCGTGCTGGCCGCGTGTGACGCGGCGCTGCCGGCCTCGGACGGTGGGCCGTCGTTGGCGCAGGAGGTGGCGAACGCTACCGGTCGGGTGGTGTGGGCGCCGACGGGGAAGATCGCGGCGCTGTCGACCGACCTGGACGCGGACGCCGGGTTCCTGATGTACCCGGCGGCCGATGGCACGCCGGGTGTTTGGATCCGCTTCACCCCGAACGGCGTTGAGACCGCCCAGGTATCGGACGAGTCGGTGGGCGCTTCCGAGGCGGGCCCGGTGTCGCGTGGCACGGCTCCCCAGGTGCCGTCCCAGAGCTCGACGGACGTCGCGACGACGGACGTCGTGGAGGAGCAGCCCCAGCTCCCCGAGAATCAGGGAGAAGGGTCGACCCAGGCGCAGGCGCAGGCGCCGGAACCGCCCTTCACCGCCCAGGAGTTGATCGACGAGCTGGTCAGCCTGATGCCCGGCGGCCCGCAGGCGCCGGCGGCGCCCGCGGATCCGCTGGAGGCCATGCTGGGGCCGGACCTGTTCGGCGACCGGGTGGTCCCGCCCGCCCCGGAGTTCCTCCAGGGGTACGGCTACGGCCAGTTGAAGTCGGAGTCCCGGACGGCGTTCTTCCGGGCGCTGGACCTGGCGAGCGAGGCGGCGACGCCGACGGCCGAGGGGCTCGCCCCGAAGGCCCTGGGCCAGGACCCGGAGTCCGTCATCGAGTCCGGGGCGCTCCAGACGGTGCGTCGCAGGTCGGGGTCGATGCATCTGCCGAAGCGGGTGCGCATTCCGCAGCTGGTGCACTCGATCTGGTTGGGCGGCCCGTTGTCGGCGGGCAACGCGCACACCGGCCCCTTCATGGCGAACGTGCAGGAATCGGCCGACGGTCTCGGCCGGGAGTTCACCCATGTGATCTGGACGGACGTCACCCGTGCGCGGGTCGCCGAGGCCGCGGCGGCCGCTGGGACGGGCGATGACACGCCCGAACTCGCCACCGTACGGGCGATGGTGGCGTGGGCGAGGAGCCGGACGCACCGGAACGTGGTGCTGGTCAACGTCGACGAGGTCTTCTCCTCCGAGGCGCCGATGAGCCTCGAAGCGGCCTACAAGATGGAGACCGCCAAGGGTCTGGGGCAGGGGTACGCCTCGGCGAGCGACATCCTGCGGCTGGAGGTCCTGGACCGGTTCGGCGGGGTCTACACCGACGGCGACAACCGGCTGTTGAAGAACCCCGTTCCCGAGGTCAGGAGGATCGCCGACTCCAAGCGGCACTTCGCCGTCGCCACGGCCAGTCTGGCGGATGCGCCGGGCGCCAGGACCGGCACGACCGCCAGGGGCGGCCTGGCGAACGCGGTGCTGATCGCCCCGGCCGGGAACACGGCCGTGCAGGAGCACCTCAGGGTGCTGCGAAGCAACTACCAGCGCAGCTCGCACCAGAACACCTTCCGCGGGGAGTACTTCCGGCCCCGGGGGCAGGAGGACAACACCGAGGCCAACTTCCAGCAGGCGGACGTGGTGGCGGGGCCCCCGGTCTGGGTCCAGAACCACACGGAGGAGAACGAGAAGAACGCGGTCCTCCACCTGAGCGGGACCGGTGTCAACATCTGGGCGGACCTGGCGTACGGCCTGGGGCTCAGCGGCCCCGGTGCGCTTCCCGTGGTCGAGCGGGGCGTGTTCGAGATCGGGGTCGGGAACACCTGGGTGCCGCCGAGGCCGTCGGCGGTGGCGGGCGTCCAGCAGCCCGAGGTGCCCGACCGCGCGGCGACGCTGCTGGCGGCCCGTCGCATCATCAACACGCTGATCCGTGAACTGGTGTACCAGAACGGGAAGCTGGCGCTGAGCGAGGTGGCGGCGAGGGTCGTCCGGCACCCGCGGCCCGAGCTGCTGTGGGACACGGTGATCGGGTTCCTGGCCCGGCACCCCGAGCTGCGGGACCTGGTGCGGTGGCGCACCGTCCGGAAGGTCGGCGCGGGAACCGGGCCGGCCGACCAGCCGGTGGCGCTCCCGCCGTGGTCCGCCGGTCTCCTGGTGCCCGCGTCCGAGCCGGTGGCGGGGTTCACCGCCGGGTCGGATGTCGAGCGGGTGCGCATGGTGGCGCCCGGGGAGGTGCCGCCGCCCGCCGCGACGGGGGCAGTGGCGGGGTTGCTCCAGGTACCGACTCAGTCCGTCGAC
The DNA here is from genome assembly GCF_042789775.1 of Kitasatospora sp. NPDC056800. Taxonomy (NCBI): domain Bacteria; kingdom Bacillati; phylum Actinomycetota; class Actinomycetes; order Kitasatosporales; family Streptomycetaceae; genus Kitasatospora; species Kitasatospora sp. NPDC056800. The sequence goes on from NZ_JBHUAL010000035.1 coordinate 29,360, forward strand.
GGCGTCGCCACGGCGGTGGAGACCGTTGTTCAGGAGCAGTCCGAGCTGGACCTGGCCCGCGAGCAGTTGGTCGCGGCGGGTGCGGATGAGGGGGAGCGGGCCGAGATCGGCGCGCGGCTGGACGAGCTGCTGGCGGCGTTGGACGAGAGCGGTGCGGACGCGGAGGACCGGCAGGGTGTCGGTGTGGCCCTGCAGATGGGGTCCTTCCGGCAGGCGTTCGCGGACCTTGGTCAGACGCAGCGCGTGCAGGTGCTCCGGCTGCTGGCGCAGGCGCTGCGGGATCGCCTGGGGCACGGGGCGCAGCCGATGGTGGCGCTGCTGGTGACGGTCCTGGCCGCGGCGCAGCAGATCCGGGACGAGGTGCCGGTGGCGGCCGCGGGGGAGTCGCCGCGTGACCTGGCCAGGCGGTTGACCGGGTTCGCGGACGGCATCATGGCGGACGCGGTCGGGTGGGCCCGTGAGTCGATGCGGGGGGCTCCGACCGCGCCGTACGCGGTGGTGGCGGTGGCGGGCTACGGTCGTACGGACCTGACGCCGGCCGCCGACCTGGACTTCGGCCTGCTCGGCTCCGACGAGGACGAGGTCTGGCTGCGGTCGCTGACCAACCTGACGGCTGGCTGGCTGGACCTGGCCCGCCAGTTCCTGCCGGTGAACGGGACGGTGCCGGCGCCGTTCCAGGCCGACATCATGTGGTTCAACCCCAACCTCAGGGTCTTCGACCCCAGGGCGGTGCTGGCGGGCTCGCTCGCCGCTCCGGGGGAGGAGCCGGGCCTGAAGCACGGTGTCATGCACGACACCCGGTTGATCGAGCTGGCGCCGCTGTCCGGCGCCCTCGCGGCCGTCACGTCGTCGGAGGGCCAGCGGGGGCTGTTCCGGACGTTCACGGAGGAGCGGGGCCGGCGCATCGACCCCGAGGTGGAGTGGATCGCCCTGCGCGAGGCGTTCGACCGTCTCCCGCGTCCGGAGACGCTGGCGCAGGCGAACACCGTCGACGTCAAGGCCGACTTCATGCGGCAGTTGACGGTCGCCACGCGGCACCTCTATGCCGCCTACCGGGCGGTGGCGAAGCCGGACACGCCGTGGCGGCTCAGCACCGGCGAGCGGCTGGAGGAGCTGACCGACGGGAAGGTGCTGCCGCCGGACCTCGGCCGGCGGCTGGTGGACGCCTACCTCCTGGCTCTCAGCCTGCGGCAGCGCTTGCACCGGGCGTACGGGGGTGAGCAGGACAAGGCCGCGACCGCGCAGGTGGCCGAGCCGCCGAACGGGCTGGAGCGCCTGCTACCGGAGGAGCAGGAGCAACTGGCCGCCGCGCTCGGGGCCCTGCACGAGGTGCAGGGGGGCCTGAATGACTTGTGGACCAAGGTCAAGGCCTCGGCCCCGTCACGCTGGAAGAACCTCTTCGGGCGTTCCCGTCCGGTGGACCAGTCCGTGGCGCCGGTGGTCCACAGTCCGGTGGTGCCGGGCACCGTGGAACCGGGTGAGTTGTGGGACGCGGATCTGGAGCTGCCGCTGGTCGGTGGCGGCAGTGTGCGGTTGGGTGATGTCCGGAGTCTGACCATCGTGGCGCCGGGGACGGGTCTGCCGCAGGGTCGGGCCTTCCACGCCGATGACGAACTCGCGCAGCGGCGCGAGGTGTTGAGGAACTTCGACCTGGGCCGGCGGTGGCTGCTGGAGGTCGACGGGCAGGGCCAGGAGGTCACCGGGTACCGGAAGGTGCCGTGGGGCACCGGCGGACGGCGTTACCTCGCGCTGCTGCACGGCAACCGGGACTTCGCGGTGCTGCCGCTGTCCGGCCCGGTCGGCACGGTGAAGGTCACGGCGACGGGTCTGGCCCGGACGTTGCGGCGCAGGCCCAGCATTCAGCAGTTGGCGGCGGGTGACGAGATCGTGCTGGCCGCGTGTGACGCGGCGCTGCCCGCTTCGGACGGCGGGTTGTCGCTGGCGCAGGAGGTTGCGGATGCGACGGGTCGGGTGGTGTGGGCGCCGACGGGGAGGATCGCGGCGCTGTCGACCGACCTGGACGCGGACGCCGGGTTCCTGATGTACCCGGCCGCCGACGGTACGCCGGGTGCCTGGATCCGCTTCACCCCGAACGGTGTTGAGCCCGCCCAGGCCTCGGACGAGTCGATGGGCGCCTCCGAGGCGGGCCCGGCGCCGCGTGCCAGCGTTCCCCTGGTGCCGTCACAGAGTTCGACGGACGTCGCGATGACGGGCGTCGAGGAGACGGGCGTCGAGGGCGAGGAGGAGGACGAGCTGCCGGCCGCGAACTCCCGTACGGACAAGGGCAAGGGCAGGGTCGACGAGGCCGCCGAGGAGGACCTGGACAACCTGGAGCGGCTTGATCTGGAGGAGGCGATCGCGCGTTCGCGGCGGCCCCAGTACCCCGGGAACCAGGGAGAGGGATCGGGATCGGGGTCTGCCCAGCCGTCGGTGCCGGTGCAGGTCGTCGTGCAGCCGGAACTCCTTTTCTCGGCCCAGGATTTGATCGACGAGCTGATCGGCCTGATGCCCGGGGTTCCGCAGGCGTCGGTGGCGCCGGTGGGTCTGCTGGGTCCGGACGTGTTCGGTGACCGGGTCGTCCCGGCCGCCCCGGAGTTCCTCCAGGGGTACGACTACCGGAAGTTGAAGTCCGAGTCCCGGGTGGCGTTCTTCCGGGCGCTGGACCTGGCGAGCGGAACGGCGCCGACGGCCGAGGGGCTCGCCCCGGAGGCCCTGGGCCTGGAGCAGGGTTCGGTCGTCGAGTCCGGACGGTTCCAGACGATGTCGCGGAGTACCGGTCCGGCATTTCTGCGGAAGCGGGTGCGGATTCCCCGCCTGGTGCACTCGATCTGGCTGGGCGGCCCGTTGTCGATGGACAACGAGCACACCGGCCCGTTCATGACCAATGTGCAGGACTCGGCCGACGGTCTCGGCCAGGGATTCACCCATGTGATCTGGACGGACGTCACCCGTGCGCGGGTCGCCGAGGCCAGGGCGGCTGCGGGGACGGACCGGGACACGCCCGAACTCATCACCGTACGGGCGATGGTGGAGTGGGCGGCGACCCGACCGCACGGGAATGTGGTGCTGGTCAACGTCGACGAGGTCTTCTCGGCCGAGGCGCCGATGAGCCTCGAAGCGGCCTACAAGATGGAGACCGCCAAGGGCCTGGGGCAGGGGTACGCCTCGGCGAGCGACATCCTGCGACTGGAGGTCCTCCGCCGGTTCGGCGGGGTCTACACCGACGGCGACAACCGGCTTCAGGCCGACCCCGCCCCGGTGGTCGAGCGGATCGTCAACGCCCGGCGGAGCTTCGCCGTCGCGAAGGTCGGCAACGCGGGCATGGCGAACGCGGTGCTGATCGCCCCGGCCAGGCACCCGGGTGTGGAGCAGCACCTGGAGGTGCTGCGCCGTAACTACCTGCGCAGCTCGCACGAGAACACCGTCCGCGGGATGTACTTCCAGTCCCGCGACCGGGCGCACATCACCGCCGAGGAGTTCGAGGAGGCGGAGGAGTGGGTGGGGAAGGTCCCCGCCGAGGCGCAGCGCCACACGGACGACGGGGAGAAGAACGCGGTCCTCTACCTGAGCGGGACCGGTGTCAACATCTGGGCGGACCTGGCGCACGGCCTGGGGCTCGATGGCCCTGAAGCGCTCCCGCTGGTCCCCTCGGAGATCTTCGAGATCGGCACCGGGAACACCTGGGTGCCGAGGGAACGGCCGGCGGCGGCCGTCCAGTTGCCCGAGGTGCCCGACCGCGAGGCCACGCTGCTGGCGGCCCGTCGCATCATCAACACGCTGATCCGCGAACTCTCCTACCAGAGCGGGAAGCTGGCGCTGAGCGAGGTGGCCGCGCGGGTCGCCCGGCACCCGCGGCCCGACCTGCTCTGGGACACGGTGATCGGCTTCCTGGCCCGGCATCCCGAGCTGCGGGAGCGGGTGCAGTGGCGCACCGTCCAGAAGTACGACGGGGCGACGAAGCCGGTCGGCACTCCGGTCGCCCTCCCGCCGTGGTCCGACAGCCTGCTGGTCAGGGTGGAGGAGGCCAAGCCCAGGCCGGGCGTGGAACGGGTGCGCATGCTGCGGCCCGAGGACGTGCCGCCGCCCGCCGCGACGGTGCCCACCGCGGCACCAGCGGGGCAGCAGCAGGCGACCGAAGAGGAGGAGGCGACCGGACAGGAGGCGACGGCCGACGACCAGGCCGGTCAGGCACCCGGCCGGCAGTTCCACGCGCCGACCGGCGGCACCGACGGCACCGACGGCACGACGGCCGGCACCACCGCGCCGACCCGCGGCACACCCCAGCAGCAGGCCGCGCCGCAGCCGCCCGCGGCGACGGACCCGGCGAACTTCCCCGGCTGGCAGCCGTTCACGACCGCCCAGGGGACGGCGGCCGAGCCGCTCCGCCCCGACCGTACGCCGCGCCCCGGCCCGGGCCCGCAGACCGACCCCAACGGGGTGGTGCGGGACCACGGCGGCTGGCAGCTGAAGCCGACGGCGGTCCCGGGGGCGCCGATCACGCGGTTCCCGGCCGCCTGGCAGCGGCCGGTGGCGGCGCCGGAGTGGACGTACTACCCGGAGGACTGGAGCGCCGACACGGTCCTGCGGCACGTCCAGGCGGCGATGCGGAACAATCCGAGCGTCGCGCCGGGGCCGGACGGCCTGGACCGGGCGGTCGGCTGGTCCGGGAGCCTGTGGGTCGAGGCGGTCCTGGACCAGCAGGGCTACATCCTGTACCACCACCCGCTCCCCAACTCCCCCGCGCCGTACGCGGCGTGGCAGGAGGAGGCGGTGGTCGGCCGGGGCGACCGGGTCGACCTGTTCGGGTACCCGGGCGTGCTGCTCCAGCGGGTGCGGTTCGACAGCGGGCAGGACGGCTTCGAGTTCACCGTCCGGCTGCACCTGGAGCCGTCCGCGGGCATGACGCCCGCCGAGCTGGACGCGGTGCGGCAGCAGGTGCGGACGCTCATGGCCGACTTCACGGCCGGGCAGCAGGTCGGGGCCTTCGACCGGCTGCTGAACGTGGGCGTGGAGTTCACCGAGGAGGCGGGCGACGGCGTCACCACGCTCCCGGTCGCGCCGGGCGCGGTGCCGGCCTTGGCGCAGGTGCTGCCGCGGCAGTTCAGGGAGGCGGCCGGAACGGTCGACCTGGAGTTCGTGACGGGGACGCAGCTGCGCAAGTCCCCGCCGGTGCGGGAGGTCCACGTCGGCGGGGACTGGACGGCCGGGCTGCGCCCGTCGTTCACGGCTCCGGCCTGGGACCGCCCCGGCCGGGGGCTGCCCCCGGAGTGGGGCACCGCCGAGGCCCGGTACGCCGCCCACCACGTGCTGCGGACGGGGACGGCCGAGGTCGTCGGCGAGGCGGCCGCGGGCCGTCCGGCCCCCGAGGTCCGCCGCGGCCGGTTCGCCGGGGTGCGGCTGAACGTCCGGGTCGAGGACGGCGTCGTCACCGACGTCTGGGGCGAGCCGCACCAGAAGCTGCGGCCGCAGCTGACCGCCCCGGTGGCCGGCACCGAGGCGGTGCTGGTCCCCGCGCAGGAGGTCAGGCCGCCGCAGGACGCCTTCATCCGGGCCATCACCGCCCGGGAGCTGGAGTCCTTCGACGCCCGCCGGGTCCGGCTGCCGGACGGGGACACCGAGACGGTGCTGACCGTCCGGCTGTACCTGGACCTCGAAGCGAGGCTGGACCTCGCGGACGGGCCGACGGCCGCGGCCGTGGAGGCCCTCCGGGAGGCGGGCCGGGAGGGGGTCGAGAAGGTCTACAACACCGGGCAGCGGCTGCCCAGCGGCGATCTGCTGCGGGTCGAGGTCGAGTTCGTCCCCGACCGCTCCACGGCGCACCACACGGTCGCCGTCCGGGAGCGCCAGGACCGGGCCAACCACCGGACCTGGGGCCTGAACACCGAGGCGCGGACGATCGCCCACGAGATCGGCCACCTGCTCGGCCTGGACGACGAGTACCGGGAGGCGGGTTCCACGCCCAGGCCGATCCATCCGGACGACAGCGGGATCATGGGCGGCCGGCAGACCGACCGGTTCGGACGCCCCTGGCTGGACATGAACCACCTCCACGAGGGCCCGCTGGAGATCCTCGCCCCCTTCGCGCCGCCGGCCGCCCGCAACCTGCGGCAGCTCGGCGGGGTGGTGGACGAGGCCTTCGGCGAGGACCGCGGCCCGACGCCGGTCGGCGACGCGCCGACCCGGGCCCGGTTCCGCGAGGAGGTGCTGCGGCGCGCCCTGTACGGCGGTCCGGGCGGGCGGGACGGCCACCTGGTGCCGCCGCGGGGGTCGACGCGCCCCCGGCCGGAGCGGGTGCCGGGGTCGCAGGAGCGCAACGGGACGTTCAAGGTGGTCGGCGGGCCCGCCGACGCGGCGGCCACGCAGGTCGGCGCCCTGGCCGGCGACCTGCCCGGCCCGCGCCGGAACCGGACGGTGTTCCCCGAGCACTGGACGGCGGACGACGCGGTGTACGCCGCCGAGCAGGCGTACCAGCACGCCCTGCGCACCGGCCGGGTCACCGCGACCGGCCTGCACTCCCACCACTGGGTCGGCGAGTACGGCGGGGTGCGGATCGAGGGCCGGATCCGGGCGGGGGAGTTCGTCTCCTTCCGTCCCTCCGACGACCAGAGCGGGCTGGACACCCCGGCGTACATGCCGTGGCGCCCGACCGGTGGGGCCTTCGGCGCCCGGGTCGAGGACCTCGTCCGGTACGGCGACCGGCAGACCCTCACCGGCGTCCACGCCGAGCCGGAGAGGGCGGCCGCCACGGCGCACGGCGTCAAGGTGGGCTCGGTGCTCGCGGAGAACGACAACGGCACGTACCGGGCCGACGTCTGGTTCCTCGACGCGGCCGTGACCCCCGGCGCCCCGATGGCGAAGTTCCCGTCGCGGTGGCACCAGCACGCGGACGGGGAGACCCACACCCTCTACCCGAAGGCGTGGACGCCGTCGCGCGTCCTGTCCGCGGTGGAGCGGGCGTACGCGGCCCGGCACACCTCCGAGCCGCTGGACTCCGGCGCCGTGCGCTGGGTGGGCGAGGCCGACGGCGTGCGGATCGAGGGGATCACCCGGGACGGCCGGCACCTGACGCACCGTCCGACCGCCCGGCAGCCGCTCACCGACTGGTACGCGCCCCCGGCGGCGTCCACCGGGCCCGGCCTGCGCGGCCGCCGCGTCCGGACCGTGGACGGACAGCTGGGCATCGAGGTCGCGGCACCGGTGCACCTGCGGGTCGCGGCGGGCGCCACGCCCGCGGCGGTCGCGGACGCCCGCAAGCGGCTCCAGCGGGCCGCCGACGACTTCGTCCGGCAGCACCGCGCCGCCGGCGACCCGCCGGTCCTGCTGACCCTCGACTTCGTCGACACGGAGGCGGACGCCCTTCCGGGCGCGGTGGTCACGGCGGACTCCCTCACCGACGGCGCCGGGCTGGACGTGCTCCTGCCCGGTGTGGCCGGGGCGTTGACGCCCGGGTTCTCCGCGACGGTCGCGGGCAGCGCGGGCCCGGCCACGGCCACCGCCAGGGCGCAGGCCGGGTACGGACAGCGGGCGCTCGTCGAACCGGAGCTGACCGAGCCCGCGGAGCCCGGAACGGGCACCCGCCCGGCCACCGTCACCGAGATGGCGGGGCAGCAGTGGATGATCGACGGGGCCTTCGCCCCGACGCTCGCGGGGAACGCCGGGCGGGGACTGCCGACCGGCTGGACGCCGGGCGAGGGCAGGTACGCGGCGCTCCAGGTGCTCGCCGGCTGGCGCGGCCGGCGGCGCGAGCTCGTGAAGGGCCGCTTCAACGGCGTCCCGATCGAGGTCCGGACCGAGAACGGGCGGATCGTGGACTTCCGCGGCCTGCCGGACCGGAGCGTCCCGGCCCAGTTCACCAAGGCCGTCCCCGAGCCGTCCGGCCAGGGCCTGGTCTTCCCGACCGGCCCGCGCCACGCCCCCGAGTCCTCCTCCTCGTCGTCGTCCTCGTCCTCCGCGCCCGCCGGCGCGATCCCGCAGCCGGCGCAGGACCCGGCGACGGCGCTGCTGCCGGGCCACGCCTCGGCCGAGGCCGTACCGGACGACCCGGCGGCGCAGCCGTTCGAGCTCCGGCGCGGCCCGCTCGTACCGGGCGGCGAGGACGTCACCGTCCTCGTCCTGCGCGTCCACCTGGACGGCTCCGGCCTGACCGGGGAGGACGCCCGGGCCAGGGTCGCCGCGCTGGGCGCGCGGATCCGGGACGCCGCCGCGCGGTTCGACAACCGCACCAGGCTCCCGGACGGCACCCCGCTGCTGGTACGGGTGGAGTTCGCGGACGCCACCGGCGATCCGCACCGGACGGTGCTCCTGCACGAGCGGAGCGTCGCCCAGGACGCCGGGAACTGGCACCTGGAGATCTCCCGGGACGCGCTGGTCCACCAGCTGGGCCGGGCCTTCGGCATCTCCGTCACGGAGTACGCGGGCGGCGGCACGACCCACGTCGTCCCGGCGCCGTCGGTGCGCGTCCTGCGCGAACTCGGCGAGCTCGCGGACGACCGGCTGGGCCGCCTCGGGCACGACACCGAGGACGGCGAGTCGCCCCGGACGGAGTTCGCCGACGGCGTCCTGGAGGCCGAACTCGGCCCGGCCGTCGGGACGCGGGGCGGCCACCTGCCGTCGGCCATCGGCGAGGAGGGGGCCGAACAGCTGGAGCTGGTGCGCCGTCACGCCAACGGCACCCTGCTGGTGGAGACCGGCGCGGGCCGGCGCACGCTGTTCCCCGAGCACTGGACCGCCGCCGAGGCCCGGTACGCCGTCGAGCAGGCGGCCGTCGACGCGGTCCGCAACGAGACCTTCCGGGTGACCGAGAACGGGATCTTCTGGCAGGGCGTGTACGAGGGCGTCCGGATCGAGGGCAGGTCGGACGAGGACGGGACGGTCACCGCCTTCCGCCCGGCCGCCGACCAGCGCGGCCTGGTGGCGCCCGCCCACGCGCCGGGCGCCGGCGCGGTCGACGTCCCGTCGCTCGACGGGGCCCCGGTGCTCACCCCGGACCAGCTGCGCGTGTTCGGCGAGCAGGCCAGGCGGGAGGGCGGCACCGGGCTGCCCCCGGAATGGACCCGGGAGCAGACCCGCCACGCGGCCCTGTGGGTGTACGAGCAGCAGAACGGCGCGGCGAGCGGCCGTGGCCGGGACGAGATCCTCACCGGCGCCTACGGTGACGTCCGGATCAGGCTGCTGGTCCGCAACCGGCAGATCATCGACTACTGGGCCGAGCCGGGGCAGCGCTTCGACGCGACCGAACCGGCCGAGCCGGTACGGGTGCTGGCCACGGCGGAGGTGCGTCCGCCGGTCCGCCGGTTCCTGCGCTCGCTGCAGGCCCAGTTCATCCAGTCGTACGAGGTCCGGCGGGTGGTGGACGCCGACGGGGACACCCGCACCGTCCTGACGGTGCGGGTCCACCTGGAGGCCGACGGCCTGACGGGCAGCCGCGCCGAGGCCGAGCGGGACCTCGACCGGGTGCGGCTCAACGCCGAGGCGGGCGTCCGGGACGTCTTCGGCCAGGGGCTGCGGCTGCCCGACGGCAGCCTGCTGGAGGTCGCGATCCGGTTCGTCGACCGGGACAGCGCCCACCACGTCGTCGAGGTGCGCTCCTACACCTCCCAGGAGCACGCCCAGCACTGGGGCGTGGACTCCCCGCCGAGGGTGATCGGCCACGAGGTCGGCCACCTGCTCGGCCTGGCCGACGAGTACCGGCGCCGGGGCGCCGGCCCGCGACCCGTCCACCCGGAGTTCGGTCTGATGACCGCGCCCGGGAGCGACATCTACGGCCGGGTCTGGTACGACGCCGGGCACCCGGTGGAGCTGGGCGTCACGAACCCGGCGGTCTCGCTCCGGCCGCACAACCTGAACGAGCTGGGCGCGGTCCTCGACCGGGTCTTCCGGACGGACCTCCGGCCGGTGCCGGCCGGGGAGTTCCCGGTGCGGGCCGCCTTCGGCGAGGACGCGCTGCGGACCGCGCTCTTCGACGGGCCGGACCGGACGGGCGGGTACCTGACCCCGCCGGCGGAGTCGGGGCGGCGCAGGCTGCCCCGGGTCGGCGCGGCGAACCCCAACGGCACGTACCGCGCCGACGCGGGCGAAGCGGCGCTGGACCGGTACCGGACGATGTTCCCCGCGCACTGGACGGCCGAGGACGCGGTGTACGCGGCGCGGCAGGCCTACCTGCACGCCCGCCGCACCGGCGGGATCAGCGGGCGCGGAGACCTCGCGCAGCGCTGGGTCGGCGAGTACGACGGCGTGCGCATCGAAGGCCGGATCCGGTCCGGGGAGTTCATCTCCTTCCGCCCCGCCGAGGACCAGTCCGGGCTCACCGCGACGGCCCCCGCCCCCGAGCCCGCCACGCTGCCCTTCGGCCACCGGGTCGAGGACCTCAACCGCTACGGGGACCGGCACACCCTCACCGGCTTCCACCACCGCGTCCGGGTCGGCGGGGCCTTCGCGGTGGACCCGGCGGACCACGGCCTGAGCCTCGGGCCGGTCCGGCCGCCGCGGGCCAACGAGACCTACCGGGCGCCGGTGTACTTCCTGGACCCGGGGATCGCGCCGGGCGCGCCGCTGAGCGAGTTCCCGTCCCGGTGGCGCCGCCCCGAGAACCAGGAGGCCCGGACCTTCTACCCCGAGTCCTGGGTGTCCGAGGACGTCCTGGAGCGGGTCGACCGGGCCTACCAGGAAAGGCTGTTCGAGGAGGTGCTGCCGGACGGCGCCGTGCGCTGGGTCGGGGTGGCCCACGACGTGTGGATCGAGGGCGTCACCCGGGACGGGCGGCACCTCGTCCACCGGCCCACCGACTGGCAGCGGTCCCGTCGGGAGACCGGGGCCGGGGCGGTCCCGGTCTGGGAGCGTCCCCTGGTGCGGGACGACGTCGACTACTCCATCGGCTACCGCCGCGTACGGCCGGGCGGGGCCGGCCTGCCGGACACCGAACTGGTCGTCCAGGTGCGGGACCACGGCGACCTGACCGCCGAGGAGCGGGCCGGGCTCCAGCGGCTCGCCGACGAGCAGGCCGCGGAGCTGTTCCCGGCCACGGCTCAGCCCGGCGGCCGGCCGGTCCGCATCCGGCTCCGGTTCGTCCCCGAGGCGGACGGCCCGGAGGCGATGCCGCCGGTCTCGTCCTTCCCGAGCGCCTTCGTGCGGCAGCTGCGGTCGCGGCTGGAGGAGGCCGAGGAACTGGTCGCCGGACTGCACGGCACGCCGGCGCCGGAGCCGCCGCTGCTCACCCCGGTGACCCCGGGCACGGGCGAGCGCCCGGCTACCCGTACCCGCCTCCAGGACCTGGAGGCGGCGGGCATCGACGCGCCGGCCCTCGACCCGGCCCTCGCTCGCGCGCTCGCCCTCGCGGACGAGCGGGCCGAGGGAGCCGAGAGGCCCGGGGGACTGCCCACCGCGTGGACGGCCGCCGAGGGCGGGCACGCGGCGCGCATGGTCGCGCGGGAGCACCTGGCCGAGCTCGGGGACGGGCGGACGGGCACGGTCACCGGGCGGTTCGCCGGGGTGGAACTCCGGGTGACGCTGGAGGACGGCCGGATCGTCCGCTTCGCGGGCACGCCGGGCCAGACCTTCGAGAACCAGCGCCGACCGCGCCCCGCCGGGCAGCAGCCGCCGGCACTCATGGCGCTGCGCCCGGCCACCGGGCGGCAGCTCCGGGAGGTCGGGGACGACGGGCCGCACGAGGCCGTCGAGCAGGAGCAGCCGGCCGTCGTGGAAGCGGCCCCGGTCACCCCGGCCGCCGTGCCGCCGGTGCGGCCGCCGGCGGCCTTCGGTGCGGCCCCGGTCGCCTTCGGTGCGGCCCCGGCCGTCCAGGCCGCCCCGGCCACCACCGGCTCCGCCCCGGCGTCCGCGACCCCGCCGCCGGTGGTCCCCGCCGGGCCGCCGCCGCTGCCCGCGCTGGGGGGCCTGCGGTTCGACGGGACCGGCCTCACCGGCCGCCCCCCGTACGCGAGTTCGGCCGTCCGGGCCGGTTCGCCGTCGGACCCGCGGGAGTCCCGGATCCCCTGGGACACCGTCCGCGCACTGCTCAACCGCGCCTACCGCCAGGAGCGCGGCCGACTGCTGCCGATGCTGCGGGAGTGGCTCGCCCCCGAGCACGTGGCGGCGGACCTGCTGGCCGAGGCGGACGCGCTGGTGGCGGCCCTGCCGTCGGAGCTGTTCGCCGGGCTCCCGCACGAGGAGGACGCCCGACTGCTGCTCCGGGCCGGGTACGTCCTCCACGGTTCCTCGGCGGACCCGGGGGAGGAGGCCGCCGCGGCGGAGCAGGCCCGGGCCGAGCTGGCCGCCGCCCTGCTGGACCTGCTGGAGCCGCTGCGCGACCCCGCGCCGGACCTGGCCGCGGTCGAGCGGTCCCTGGACGGCCTGCGGGACGCCGTCTCCGCCCTGCCGGACCCGACCGGGGCCGCCGTGCGGGACGTCCTGGCCAGGATCGCGCGGACGCGGACGCGGATCACCGCGACCACCCCGCTGCACGAGGCCAACTCCCTGGTGAACGAGCTGGCCGACTGGCTGATCGGCCAGGACGTGCGCCGCCTGCTGGGCGTGCCGACGGGCGACGGGGACCTCGAGTTCCTCGCCGGCCGGATCTTCCACGAGGCCCACGTCGTCCGCGACGACTGCTTCGACGTGAGGACGGTGCGCCATGCCCTGCGCGGCCTGTAGCGGGGGTCGTGGGAACGGCGGGACGGCCCCGGCCGTCCCGCCCCCGGGGGCCGGCACCATCTGCCCGCCCGGCGGTGTGGTGGCCGTCGACATTGCCGGGCGGGCGGAAGTTCCGTACCTTGGTGCCGGCTTTGGCCCCCGAAGGGCTGTCCTTGACCTTGAGGTGTCGTCATCTGCCGTCGCACGGGCGGGTGGTGACCACCGCCGGCGGCGGATGCGGGGAGAAGTTCCTCATGGCCGTCGAATCCGCTCCGGCCCTGAATTCCCCCCCCGGTTCCCCGGCCTCCGCATGCCGGTACGGACCGGCGCTTCGGCGGCGAAGGGCGGGAGCACCGGTGGGGTGGAGCGCGGGTCCGGCCGTCGGGGTGCAGGGGCGGTAGGTGGTCGGCAGGGGTTGAGGCCCCGGCCGGCCGCGGCGAGGCTTGGAACCGGGCCGACCGGGCCGACCGGTGCGCGGGGCGGCGCGCCGGGCGGGGTGCCGGCCGGCCGCGCGGGGGAGTCGGGAAGGAGCGTGCGGAGGAGGTCTCAGCCCGCCCGGTGGCGGTGGCAGGACTGGTCGTGCGGGGGCGCGATCAGGGAGGCGGCGATCGCCTTGTTCACGGCGTCGATCCGGGAGACCGCGCCCAGCTTGGCGAAGACGTTGCGCAGATGGCGCTTGACGGTGGCTTCGGTGATCGTCAGCCGGGTGGAGATCTGGCCGTTGCTCAGCGCCTGCGCGACCAGCTCCAGGATCTCCAGCTCCCGGGCGGACAGCACGTTCTCGGTGATGCCCTGCATCCGGGCCAGGCTGTCCCGGGAGACGGCCAGGACCATCCGGTCCGAGCCGCGGTGGACGCTGCGGACCGCCGCGAGCAGCTCGTCGCCGCACACGCTCTTCAACAGGTAGCCCCGGATGCCGGCGTTGATGAGCCGTCGGAGCAACTGGGGGCCGTCGTACATGGACAGCATGATGATCTGCGAGGACGGCGAGAGCGCCCGCATCCTGGTGACGGTGTCGGTGGGCTCGCCGTCGGGGAGTTCGACGTCCAGCAGGACGACGTCCGGCCGGTGCCGGGCGACCTGGGCGATGGCGTCGCCGCTGTTGGCGGCCTCGCTCACCACCACCATGTCGTCCTGCGACTCCAGGATCTCGCGCACCCCCTCGCGGACCAGCGCGTGGTCGTCGACCAGGGCGACGCGGGTGGTGGCGGACGCGGGGTCAGCAGCTACGGCGTCGCGCGGGTTCATCGAGGAGCCGTCCTTTGAGAGGTACCGAGAGATCCACCCTGGTGCCGTTGTCCGGACGGCCGTTGACCAGCAGTCGGCCGCCGAGCAGTTCGGCCCGCTCGCGCATCGAGGACAGGCCGACGCCGGCGTCGGCCGGCCGCTCCTGCGGCAGCCCGCAGCCGTCGTCCTCGACGGTGGCGCGGAGTTCGTTGGGGGTGATCTCGACGTTCACCAGCAGCACCGTGGCCCGGGCGTGGCGCAGGGAGTTGCGGACGCCCTCGCGGAGGATCAGGAACACCTCGTCGAGCACCTCCGGCGGAGCCCAGGCCTCGTCCCCGTTCACCCGGAGCCGGGCGGCCACGCCGTCGGGGCCCAGCGACTCCAGGTCGTTGAGCAGGGCCTTCTCCAGGCTCTTCAACGGCTGGCGGGTGTGCAGGTCGGAGGTGACCGCGCGCAGGTGGTGCATCGACTCCTGGATGGCCTGCTGGGCGGTGGCCAGCTTGACACTCGCCCGGTCCGGCTGCTTGTCCAGGTAGAGGGTGTAGAGCTCCAGCTGGCGGTGGGTCACGCTCATGCCGTGCCCGATCCGGTCGTGGAGCTCGCGGGCGATCCGGCGCCGCTCGTCGAGCTGCGCCTCGTGGATCTTGTCGACGAGTAACCCGGTGTACGCGGCCACCGACTCGCGGATCCGCAGGGCGACACCGCGCTCCAGTGCGAGGGTGATCAGGGTGAGGGTGTCGACTTGTCTCGATCCGGGCGGAAGGTGGCTGAATATCGTCGACAGCGCCGCGTGGAAGAAGGCCGAGGAGGCCTGGACGGATTCCCGGGGGTGGACCCCGTCCGCCGCGCGTGTCGCGCCGACGTCCCAGGCCAGCAGCTTGCACGTCTGGTCGACCTCGACCTGCCCCACGCGCAGGCTGGTGACCACGTCGGCGACGATCTGGCGGGCGGTGGCCAGGGCCTGGTCCAGTGAGGCCGGGCTCTGCGCGATGGCGTTGCCGGCCGCCCGGAGCGAGGCCTCGTAGGCCTCGACTATCTCGGGCGTGCGTTGTTCGATCAGGTCCGCCACCTGTTGGCGAGTCGTCAAGGCTGCCTTCTCCAAACCGGTCACGTGCCGGCCCCCGTGTCGCCTTGGCCAAGCGGGGTCAAGATACCAGAACGCCGTGCGAATTCGAGGGCGTGAAGATGGCCTCCGGGAGCCCCCCTCGCCGGTCGAGCGTGTTCGAATCTTCAACTAGTTCAAAGGCGTGGCCGGAATGCCGGGACCGGTGACAAAGGGGGGGTCGGCCGCGCCGTGAAGAAGTGGACGGCGGAGGTGGCCGGAAGTCGTCCCGTCGCGTCGGCCGCCACCCGGCCGGGCGCGGGCGGAGGGACCGCCGGTGGTACCGGGGCCGGAGCGGAGTGGCCCGGGGGTGGAGTGTCCACTACTCCCTTCGATACCCCCCGCTCATCCCTCCGGCGCGGATGGGCCGACAGCGCCGGCGAGACCGTTGTCCGGGACTACGGCGGCTCTCTAGCGTGACGTTCACAGGACGTCCGCAATCGACCGGTACTTCCTGCATGTCCGCAACAAGAGCATCACTTCGTGCATGTCCGCAACAAGACCAGTACTTCCCGCATGTTCGCAACAAGAAACAGTTGTGAGGAACCAGACCGTGAAGGCTGACCGGCTGCCCCGGCGCTACCAGGCGTTCGTCCCGATGACCCTGCCCGACCGCACCTGGCCGGACCGGACCCCCACGGCGGCGCCGCGCTGGCTCTCCACGGACCTGCGGGACGGGAACCAGGCACTGGCCCGCCCGATGACGCCGGCCCGCAAGCTCGCCATGTTCGACCTCCTGGTGGCGATGGGCTACCGGGAGATCGAGGTCGGCTTCCCGGTCGCCAGCCAGGACGAGTACGACTTCGTCAGGATGCTGATCGAGCAGGACCGGATACCCGAGGACGTCCGCGTCTCGGTGCTGGTGCCGGCCCGCGACGAGCTGATCGAACGGACCGTGGAGAGCCTGCGCGGCGCCCGCGCCGCCACCGTCCACGTGTACAACGCGACCGCGCCGCTCTTCCGCGACCTCGTCCTCGGGATCGGCCGGCCGGAGTGCGTCGACCTCGCCCTGCGTGGCACCCGGTCGATGATGCGGCACACCGAGCGGCTGCTGGGCGACTGCGAGGTCGGCTACCAGTACTCCCCGGAGCTGTTCAACGAGACCGAGCCGGAGTTCGCCGTCGAGGTCTGCGAGGCGGTGATGGACCTCTGGGAGCCCGGCCCGGGCCGCGAGATCGTGCTGAACTTCCCGGCCACGGTCGAGCGTTCGATGCCGCACGTGTTCGCCGACCAGATCGAGTGGCTGGACCGCACCCTCTCCCGCCCCGAGCATCGCTGCCTGTCGATCCACCCGCACAACGACCGGGGCACCGGGGTGGCCGCCACCGAACTGGCCCTGCTGGCCGGGGCGAAGCGGGTCGAGGGCTGCCTGTTCGGCGGCGGGGAGCGGGCCGGCAACGTCTGCCTGGTCACCCTCGGCCTCAACATGCTGACCCAGGGCGTCGACCCGGGCATCGACTTCTCCGACATCGACCGGGTGCGCCGCACCGTCGAGCACTGCTCCGGACTGCCGGTCTCCCCCCGCCACCCCTACGGCGGCGAACTGGTCCACACCGCCTTCTCCGGCACGCACCAGGACGCCATCAGGAAGGGCTTCGCCGCCCTGGAGGCCGAGGCCGCCGCCGCCGGCGAGAGCCCGCGCGACCGCGCCTGGCGGATGCCGTACCTGCCGATCGACCCGCAGGACCTCGGCCTCGGCTACGAGGCGGTGGTCCGGGTGAACAGCCAGTCCGGCAAGGGCGGCGTCGCCCACGTCATGAGCGCCCGGCACGGCCTGGACCTGCCGCGCGGGCTGCAGATCGAGTTCGCCCGCACCGTGCAGGCGGTCGCCGAGGCCACCGGCGCCGAGGTCGCGCCGGACCGGATCGGCCGGCTCTTCGAGCGGGAGTACCGGTCCACCGCGGACGAGACCAAGCCGCTGGCCGTGCGCCACGCGCCGGTCCCCACCGAGCTGTTCGTCGACGGGGCCGGCCCCGCCAGCGCGGACGGCACGGTCCGCGCGGAGGAGGTGCGCAGCCTCCGCGCGACCCTGGCGCCCTGGGGCGTCGAGGTCCGGGACGTCCGGCACACCGGCCCCGAGGGCAAGTCCGCGGACCCGGGGCGGGAGGCCGCCGTCTACGCCCGCTGCGCCTTCCCCGACGGGCCGGCCTGGGGCTTCGGCCGGGGCCCGGGCCTGCACGCCGCCGCCTTCTCCGCGATCCGGGCCGCCGCCGCCCGGGCCGGCCAGGGCCCGGCCGAACCGGACCCGCCCGCACCGGAGCCGGCCCGGGCCCAGGGCGCCGCCCCGCTCCCCGCCGAGCGCCGCTGAGCCCGAACACCAGCTGGGCCCACCACAGACCCACCGACGGGGCACCACCGGGAGCCCCGGAGCAGCACCGAGCACCACCCAGCACCACCCGAGCACCGCTGAGTCCCACGCAGCCGGTTCCCCCACCCACACCCGCACGTACGCACGAGAGAAAGTCTGAGCAATGATGCTGGTCGAACGCGATGAGCACCTGGCCTTCCTGGCCGGTCTGCTGACCGAGGCGGTCGGGGGCAGGGGACGGATCGCCGTGGTGAGCGGCCCGGCGGCCACCGGAACGAGCGCCCTGCTGGACGAGTTCGTCGAGCAGGCGGCCGGGGCGGGCGTCCTGCCGCTGACGGCGGTGGGGTCGGCCGCCGAGACCGGCCTGCCGCTCGGCGTGCTGGGCCAGCTGCTGCGCGGCGCCCCGGTGCCGGCCGAGCAGCGGGCCGCCGTCCGCGAACTGCTCGCGGCCGGCCCGGACCGGCGGGAGCCGGCCGCCCGGGAACTGAGCGCCCTGCTGCTCGACCTGGCCGAACGGCAGCCGCTCGCCCTGGTGGTGGACGACGTCCAGCACGCCGACCCGGACTCGCTGGCCTGCCTCTCCCACCTGACCCGCCGGCTCGGCCGCTCCCGGATCATGGCCGTCCTCGGCCGGACCGGCCGGGCCGCCCACCGCACCGCCGAGTTCCACCAGGAGCTGCTGCGCCGCCCCGGCTGCCACAGCCTGGTCCTGCCCCTGCTCACCCCCGACGGTGTGGAGCGGCTGGTCGCCGAGCGCCTGGGCCGGGAGGCCGCCGACCGGCTCGCCGCCGACTGCCACCGGATCAGCGGCGGCAACCCGCTGCTGCTCACCGCCCTGCTCGACGGGCAGCTCGCGGCGGTGCGGGCCGGCACCGACGATGGCGGGCTGGCCGTCGCCGACGGCTACGGGCAGGCGGTGCGCGACCTGCTGCACCGGAGCGCCCCCGGGCTGCTCCCGCTCGTCCAGGCGCTCGCCGTGCTCGGCGCCCCGGACGGGGTCGGCCGGCTGCTCGGCGTGGACGGCGCGGAGGCGGCGCGCGGCCTGCGCGAGCTGGCGGACTGCGGCCTGCTGGCCCCCGACGGCTTCCGCCACCCGGCCGCCCGGGCCGCCGTGCTGCTCGACACCGGCTCCGAGCGCAGGGCCGAACTGCACGGCAGGGCCGCCGGACTGCTGCACGCGGGCGGGGGCGCCGCGGCCGCGACGGCCGAGCACCTGCTCGCCTCCGGGCGGGTCGAGGAGGCCTGGACCGTCCCCGTACTGGAGGAGGCCGCCACGCTGGCGCTGGCCGAGGGCCGGGTCGGCCAGGCCGTCGAGTACCTGCGGCTGGCCTGCCGGGTCTGCGCGGACGGGCCCCGGCTGGCCCGGATCAGGACGGCCCTGGTCCGCGCCGAGTGGCGGATCAACCCGGGCGCCCCGACCCCGCACCTCACCGAGCTCACCACCGCCCTGCACCGCGGCCACCTGCGCCCCAGCGACGGCCTGGTGCTCGCCAAGGCCCTGCTGTGGCACGGCCGTTTCGAGGAGGCCAGGGACGTGCTGTCCAGGCTCGGCCTGGAGAGCGGCCCGCACGACCCGGAGACCGCGGCCGAGCTGCGGACCACCCGGCCGTGGCTGCGCTGCTGGTACGCGCCGCTGCTGGCGCACGTGCCGTCCGCCGAGGAGGAGCCGGACCCGCGCCCGGCGCCGTCCACCGCGGTCAGCTGGCGGCTGGAGGCGGCCACCGCGCTGGACTCGGTGCTCAGCCGCGGCCCGTCCGAGCAGGCGGTCGCCGAGGCCGAGCGGATCCTGCGCACCTCCCGGCTGGACGAGACGGGCATGGACACCGTCGAGTCGGCGCTGCTCGCGCTGACCTACGGCGACCGGGCCGACCGGGCCGCGCCCTGGTGCGACGGCCTGATCGCGGAGGCGGCCGCCCGCCAGTCCCCGGGGCGCCAGGCCCGGTTGGCGACCATCCGGGCCGAGATCGCCGTACGGCAGGGCGACCTGCCCGGCGCCGAGCGGTACGCCCGGGAGGCGCTGGAGATCATCCCGGCCGGCAGCTGGGGGGTGGCGGTCGGCGGCGCGCTGGCCAGCCTGCTGACCGCGCTGACCGCGATGGGCCGCCACGACGAGGCCGCCGACCAGCTCAACCTGCCCGTCCCGGAGGCGATGCTGCAGAGCCGCTACGGCCTCCACTACCTCCAGGCCCGCGGCCGGTACCAGCTGGCCACCGGCCACCTGAACGCCGCGCTCGGCGACTTCCTCGCCTGCGGCGAGCTGATGCGCCAGTGGGGGCTGGACGTGCCCGGCCTGGTCGGCTGGCGCGGCGAGGCCGCCGAGGCGATGCTCCAGCTGGGCGACCGCGACGGGGCCCGGCGCCTGCTGGAGGAGCAGCTCGCGATGGTCGACCAGTGCGCGCCGCGGGCGCGGGGCGTGGCGATGCGCCAGCTCGCCGCCACCGGCGACCTGCGCCAGCGCCCGGCCCTGCTGCGCAAGGCCGCGGACGTGCTCCAGGAGGCCGGCGACCGGTACGAGCTGGCCCGGGCGCTCGCCGACCTGGCCAGGACCTACCACGACCTGGGCGAGCTGCGCCGGGCCAGGCTCACCGCCCGCCGCGCCTGGATGCTGGCCGAGGAGTGCCAGGCCCAGCCGCTCACCCGGCTGCTGGGCGTGGAGTTCGGCTGGAGCAGCGGCGGCGACCAGTCGGCCCGGGAGAGCGCCCCGGCGGTGTCCGACGCGGTGCTCAGCGACGCCGAGTGCCGGGTCGCCGAGCTGGCCGCGCACGGCTACACCAACCGGGAGATCGCCAAGCGGCTGTACGTGACGGTCAGCACCGTGGAGCAGCACCTGACCCGCGCCTACCGGAAGCTGCGGGTCAGCTCCCGGGTCGACCTGCCCACGGCGATGGGCGCGCTGACCCGGGCCGGCTGAGCCCCGGCCGAGCCCCCGGCGGGCCCCTGGTCGAGCCCCGGCGGGGCCGGGCAGGGGGCCCCGCCGGGACAGGGGGCCCTAAGGGGCGGACCGGGGTGTTCGAGCGGGTCCGCCCCTGCTGGAATGCGTCTGTCAGTCGTCCATGGCCGGAATTTTCCAGAAAGGGGGGCGACATGGCGCTGACCTTGTCAGAGAAGGACGTGCCACCGCTCGCTGAACAGGACGGGGCATTGCCCCGGATCATCGGCATCGCCACCGCGAACCCGCCGGACTCCTATGCGCAGAGCGATATCCTCGACATATTCGGGATAACCGACCAGCGCATTCGGTCGCTTTTCATGAACAGCGCGATCGACCGCCGTTTCCTCATTCTCCCGCCGGAGGGGCCGGACGGCGGGCGCCGGATGGAGACCCAGGGCGAACTGCTCCGCAAGCACCGGGCGTCGGGCGTGGAGACGGGCGCGCGGGCGGTGCGCGAGTGCGTGGCCCGCACCGGCCTCGACCTCTCCGAGATCGGCTACATCTGCTGCGTCACCACCACCGGTCTGCTCACCCCCGGGCTCTCCGCCCACCTGATCAAGGAACTGGGCCTCGACGTCCGGACCAGCCGGCTCGACGTGGTCGGCATGGGCTGCAACGCCGGGCTCAACGGCCTGACCGCGGTGGCCGGTTGGGCCGCCGCCAACCCCGGGCGGCCGGCCCTGATGGTCTGCGTCGAGACCTGCTCGGCGGCCTACGTCTTCGACGGCACCATGCGCACCGCGGTGGTCAACAGCCTGTTCGGCGACGGCGCCGCGGCGGTGATCCTGATGGCCGACCCGGACGGCCAGCTGGACCGCCCGGAGAGCGGCGTGCGGGCCGAGGGCCCGACCGTCCTCAAGTTCTCCAGCCGCATCATCCCCGAGGCCGTCGACGCGATGCGCTACGACTGGGACGACGACCAGGGCAAGTTCAGCTTCTTCCTGGACCGCGACGTGCCGTACGTGGTCGGCGCGCACGCCGAACTCGTCGTCGACAGGCTGCTGGAGGACACCGGCCTGCGGCGCAGCGACATCGCCCACTGGATCGTCCACTCCGGCGGCAAGAAGGTCATCGACTCGGTCCAGATCAACCTCGGACTGACCCGGCACGACGTCCGGCACACCACCGGGGTGCTGCGGGACTACGGGAACCTCTCCAGCGGCTCGTTCCTGTTCTCCTACGAGCGGCTGATGGCCGAGGGTCAGGTCCGGCCCGGCGACCTCGGGGTCTTCATGACGATGGGCCCCGGATCGACCATCGAGACGGCCCTCGTCCGGTACTGACCGGAATGCACCAGACACAGCCCGCACCTTCCGAAAGAGGAATTCCCATGTCCGTCAGCGAACTGCTTCCCGAACGCACCGGGTCGGCCGGGCGCCACGTCCTGATCGACTGCTCCGCGCCGCTGACCGAGCAGCTGATCGGCCAGGTCGTCGAGGTCTGCGACGAGCTGGAGGACGCCGACCGGGCGACCTTCGCCGTGCTGCACGTCGAGGGGACGGCCGGCGTCCGCGAGCAGGCCTGGCCCGGCGAGGTCGGCATCCACCTGGTCAACAAGTGGGAGCGCGCGCTGCGCCGCCTGGAGCGCGTCCCGGCCGGCGTCCTCGCCGTCGCGGCCGGCGAGTGCGCGGGCCCGGCGCTGGACCTGCTGCTGGCCGCCGACCACCGGATCGCCACGGCGGACACCCGGCTGAGCCCGGCGGTCACCGCCGGCCGGCTGTGGCCCGGCATGGCCGTCCACCGCCTGGTCCAGCAGCTGGGCGTCGCCCGCGCCCGCCGCCTGGTGCTGTTCGGCACCGAGGTCACCGCGGCGGAGGGCGCCGAGCTGGGCCTGTTCGACCGGGTCGTCGAGGACCGCGCGGGCGTCGCCGCCGCCGTCGAGAGCGCCGGCGCGCTGCTCGGCGGGCTGGTCGGCGGCGAACTGGCGATCCGCCGCCGGCTGCTGCTGGACGCCACCACCACCAGCTTCGAGGAGTCGCTCGGCGCCCACCTGGCGGCCTGCGACCGGACGCTCCGCAACCAGTCCGCCGACCGGGCCTGACCCGTCCGGCGCCCGACCGTCCCGTGCCCGGGCCGGCCGGCGCCCGACCCGACCCGTACCCGACCCACCGAGGGAAACAGCTGTCATGACCGTCCCAGTCTTCACCCTGGACACCGCGCGCAGCGTGGACACCGCCCCGGAGGCCAGGCTGTCCCGGCAGCGCTTCCTGCGGGAGCACGTCGCAGAGGTCTACGGTGCGCTCACCGAGGAGCGCACCGTCCACCTGCGACTGGACGAGCTGCTGCGCCGGGCCGGGGAACGCCACCCCGGCCTGGTGCCCGGCGAGGCGCAGCTGGCCGCCGAGCACGGGCTGCGACAGGCCGACAAGGAGGGCCTGGAGATCGACCAGGGCATCTTCCTCCAGGCCGTCCTCGCCCACCCCGAGTGCGGCCGGCACCTGATCGACGCGATGCTGCGCCCCACCGAGCGGGCGCTGGCCCTGCTCCCCGAGTTCAGCCGCACCGGCAGCGCCGACCTCGGCGTGGTCCGGATCGAGCGCCGCGACGGCACCGCCCACGTGACCGTCCACAACGACCACTGCCTGAACGCCGAGACCAACGCCCATGTCGAGGACATGGAGACCGCGGTGGACCTCGTCCTGCTCGACCCGGCCACCGAGGTCGGCGTCCTGCGCGGCGGCGAGATGACCCACCGGCGCTACCTCGGCCGCCGGGTGTTCAGCGCCGGGATCAACCTCACCGAGCTGCACGAGGGCACCATCTCGTACGCGGACTTCCTGATGCGCCGCGAGATCGGCTACATCAGCAAGATCTACCGCGGCCTGCTGGTCGACGACGACCGCGCGTGGCCGCAGCGCACGCTGGAGAAGCCCTGGGTGGCCGCCGTGGACACCTTCGCGATCGGCGGCGGGGCGCAGCTGCTGATGGTCTTCGACCACGTGATCGCCGCCGCCGACAGCTACTTCAGCCTGCCCGCCGCCCAGGAGGGCATCGTCCCCGGCCTCGGCAACCTGCGCCTCACCCGGCTCGCCGGCGGCCGGGTCTCCCGCCAGGTCATCCTCGGCGGGCGCAAGATCTGGGCCCGCGAGCCCGACGCCGCCGCGCTGTTCGACGAGGTGGTCGAGCCCAGGGCCATGGACGCGGCCGTGGAGGCCGCCGCCGCCCGGCTGGCCAGCCCCGCGGTGGTCGCCAACCGGCACATGCTCCACCACGCCGAGGAGCCCGTCGAGACCTTCCGCCACTACCTCGCCGAGTTCGCCCTCCAGCAGGCCCTGCGGCTGTACGGGCTGGACGTGATCGCCAAGGTCGGCGCGTCGTGGACCCGCCGCCCGGCGAAGGACGCCTGATGCGCCCGGTCGAGGCGATGCTGGAGATCCTCCGGGCCGAGGGCGTCACCACCGTCTTCGGCAACCCCGGCACCAGCGAACTGCCCTTCACCGACGCGCTCAGCGCGGCCGGGGACATCGACTACGTGCTCGGCGCCCACGAGGGCTCGGTGGTCGCCATGGCGGACGGCTACGCCCGGGCCACCGGC
>NZ_JBHUAL010000036.1:0-52595 GCF_042789775.1 Kitasatospora sp. NPDC056800
ATTCCGAACCCGGAAGCTAAGCCTTACAGCGCCGATGGTACTGCAGGGGGGACCCTGTGGGAGAGTAGGACGCCGCCGAACAATTCTTCAGAAGAGCCCCCATCCGGGTCCCGGATGGGGGCTCTTCGCGTTTTCAGGGCCGGGGCGAATCTATTCGTCGGAGTCGGATTCGGGCTGCGGCTTCTCCGTGGGCGCCTGCCCCTGGGCCTGGGCGGGTTGCTGGGCATCGGGCCGCGGCGCCTGGGGTGCCTGAGGAGCCGACGACGCCTGACCCGAGGCCTGATCCGACGGTTGGGCCGTCGCCTGGACCTGGTCGGCGGGAGCCGCCGGGGCCTCCGCCGTCCCCCAGGCCGGCCGGCTGAGCCACTTGTCCGCGCTGTTGGTGAGACGGGCGACGCCCGTACCGTCCGGCCGCATGCTGTAGAGGTCGGCGCCGGTGCCGGCGGGCGCCTGGGCGAAGACGATGGACTTGCCGTCAGGAGCGTAGGCGGCCGCGCCGTAGAAGGCGTCCGAGGGCGCGGGGGTGAGGGCGCCGACGGCGCTGCCGTCGGGGTGGACGGTGTAGATGCCGCCGCCGGGGGCGTTGTCGGGGTCGGCCGGGTAGGTGGTGAAGAGGATCTGGGTGCCGTCGGGGGACCAGTCCGCGCGGTCGCCGGCGCGCAGTTCCCAGGGGGTGAGCTGCCGCAGCCCGGTGCCGTCCGCGCTGACCACGTAGATGGCGCGGCTGTTGGCGGGCTGCCCCGTGGCGCTGGTGCGGTACTCGAAGGTGAGCTGCTTGCCGTCGGGGGACCAGCTGGGGTTGCTGACCGCGCCGGAGTAGGGCTTGTCGTTGGTGAGGAAGGTGAGCCGCTGGACGTCGGTGCCCTCGGGGGTCATCAGGTAGAGGTCGGAGTACTGGATCTGGTGGCTGCCGGACGGGTCCAGGGCTCCCCAGGAGCGACTGAAGGCGACCTGCTTGCCGTCGGGGGAGAAGGCGGGGGCGCGTTCGTCCTCGTTGGCGCAGTCGGCGGTGCCGCTGTCGCAGAGCTGGTTGACCTGGTGCTCGGGGCCGCCGGCGGTGAGGACGGTCCAGAGCCGGGCGGTGCCGGTCTGCGGGTCGGTGCGGTCGAAGGCGATGGTGGCGCCGTCGGGGGACCAGTCCGGGCGGTCGTCGAGCGCGAGGGCCGGCGGCTGGGTGACCTGGTGCTGGCCGGTGCCGTCGGGGGAGAGGGTGACGATCGCGGTGCTGGTGCGGGC
The DNA here is from genome assembly GCF_042789775.1 of Kitasatospora sp. NPDC056800. NCBI lineage: Bacteria > Bacillati > Actinomycetota > Actinomycetes > Kitasatosporales > Streptomycetaceae > Kitasatospora > Kitasatospora sp. NPDC056800. Next base: position 1,237 of record NZ_JBHUAL010000036.1, read on the forward strand.
GGCGTCGGTGTAGGCGCGGCTGACGATCAGCCCGTTGTGCGCGGCGGCCGCGGGGGCTCCGACGGCCGCGCCGACCACGCCGGGGGTCGCGGCGGGTGTCGCCTCGGGGGTGGCGGTGGGGGTCTCCGGCCGGATCTCCGAGAGCGGGATCTCCCCGGGTTCGGCCCCGCAGCCGGTGAGCAGGGCGCCCAGAAGCAGAAGGCCCGCACCGGCGCTCGCGCGGGTGCGGGCCCTGCCCGTGGGTGACTGCCGTGTGCCGGTGGTGATCCGTGCCATCTCCGCCTCCGAGACTCTCGACCGCTCCGACGTGTGCCCCCGCCGAGGATTCAGGACGAAGGCCCCTGAAAGGAGCTGTCACTGTGTCAGACGGGGGACGTCGGCGGTCCGGCGACACGCGACGGACCGCGCTCGCTCGATCGCACGGAGTAGGGGGGAGTGGAGGGGAGAGGAACAGAGGGGAGCGGAGCGGGCCTCAGCCCCGGGCGGCGCGGCGCTCGGCCTTCGCGAGGGCCTCTGCCTCGTCCTCGGCCTCGGCGACCTCCAGGGTGGGCGCGGTGCCGCCGAGCTGGGCGGGCAGCCACCAGGTGTCGTCCGGGCCGGAGGGCTTGCCGGGGTACTCGCGCTGGGCCTGGTCGAGCATCTCGCTCATGGCGGCGCGCAGCCGCCGGGTGACCATCACGGGCTTGTCGTCCGGCCCGAGGTGGATCGGCTCGCCGATCATGATGGTGACCGGGACGTGCCGCTTGGTGAGGGTCTTCGGGCGGCCCTTGGTCCAGAGCTGCTGGGTGCCCCAGAGCACGACGGGCAGCAGCGGGGTGCCGGAGTCGGCGGCCATCCGGGCGGCGCCGGTCTTGAACTTCTTGAGCATGAAGGAGCGGCTGATGGTCGCCTCGGGGAAGACCCCGACCACCTCGCCGGCCTTGAGGGCGCGCACGGCGGCCTCGTAGGCGGGCTGGCCGTCGGTGCGGTCGACCGGGATGTGCTTCATGCCGCGCATCAGCGGGCCGGAGATCCGGTGCTTGAAGACGTCGTCCTTGGCCATGAAGCGGGTCTTGCGCTTGCCGCCGCGGTACGCGCCGAGGCCCGCGAAGAGGAAGTCCAGGTAGCTGATGTGGTTGCTGACCAGTACCGCTCCCCCCCTGGCGGGGATGTGTTCGGCGCCCACGATCTTGATCCGCGCGTCGAGCGCGCGGAAGGCGGTGAGTGCGGCGCCGATCACCGGCGGGTACACGAACTCTGCCACGGTCAGTCCTGACTTCCACGGGCCGGAGCCCGGTTCGGCGGGTACCCGCTCCGTTGCGCGGGCGGTGCCGACCGGAGTACGGCACTCCGCGGCGGTCACGGGTGATTCACGGAGATGATCCCCCGAACGAGTGCCTGCTGTCACCTGAGGCGTGCGGTCAAGTGAATATTGCCGATGTGATCTCCGTGATGAATTCGAACGGGAACTTTTCGGCCGCTCGCATCAGGCGCGGGAGGTGAGGCGGCCCTGGGCGTGCCGGACCAAGGGGTAGAGCTCGCAGCCCACGGAGTAGCCGAACACGGCGTTGGCGAAGGCGGCGGTGAGGGCGGTCGAGGCGCCCATCACGCCGAGCCACGTCACCTCGGTGCAGTAGCCGAGGGTGCCGACCGCGGCGAAGACCATGAGGACGCCCTGGTCGAGGCGGAGCGGCCGTTCGTCCTCGGTGGCGGAGGGCGGTGCGAGCCGGGGCAGCACGAGCGCCTGGAACAGCCGGACGTACGGGGCCAGGCGCAGGCCGCCGAACGAGCCGAGGGCGAAGACGAGCGTCTGGGCTCCCAGGAGCGGGCAGCTGCCGGTGGCCAGGACGAGGGCCAGGACGATCGCGGTGAGCGCTGCGGCTAAGCGGGGACCGCGGGGATCGGTCTGCAACGGGGCTCCGGGTGGTCGCGACGGGCGGCGGCAGCGGCGGGGCGTCAGCGCCGTCGGTGGACGGTGGTCCTGGCCGGGGCGATGACGCGGCGGCGGACCGGCGGCGGCATCGGGTGGCGGTCGGAGTCCATCGGCCGATCGTACGTGTCCCGGCCCTGGCGGTCGACCGTGTTTCGGGCGCCGCGGGCGCTGCCGCAGACTGGGGGGATGACCGGGCCGACGGCGTGTGTTGTCGTGCCTCGACGGGGCCGGTCCCGGCCCGCCGTGGCCGGGGTGAAGGGCCGGGAGTGACGGGAGGACGAGGGTGAGCACCGAGGACGGGGCGGACGCGGTACCGCGGTCGGACGCCGTACGGCTGTCGGGGGCGGAGCTGGGCGGGCCGCTCGGCGCGCGGGCGACGCTGGTGCAGTTCTCGACGGCCTTCTGCCAGCCCTGCCGGGCCACCCGGCGGGTGCTCTCGGAGGTGGCCGGGATGGTCGACGGGGTGGAGCACATAGAGGTGGACGCCGAGGAGCGGTTGGAGCTGGTCCGCCGGCTGGAGGTCCGGCGGACGCCGACCGTCCTGGTGCTGGACGGGGAGGGCCGGGTGGTGCGTCGGGCGGCGGGCCAGCCGCGCCGGGTGGACGTGATCGCGGCGCTCGGTCGCGTGGTGTGAGCAATCCGGCCGCAGGTGTTCCGCCCCGGCGGGTGGAGTCGGCCCCGCGCTGGGGCAGGATGGGCACAGGCGGCGGGAGCAGCCGCACGGCATAAGCTACTGGCCAGTAGTGACCACTGCACTACCGGCGAGTATGCTGCCAGGAAGTTCCGGACCGGCACGGGAATTCGCTGCCCGGAGCGGGTGCGTGCCGTGTTCGCGCCCGCTTGCACCGCCGCAGCCGCCGGACGAGACCAGTACAGGAGACAGGCCGTGAGCTTGAGGATCGTTGTCTGTGTGAAGCACGTGCCGGACGCGACGGGTGACCGTCGTTTCGCGGACGACCACACCACCGACCGGGAGGGTGTGGACGGCCTCCTGTCGGAGCTGGACGAGTACGGCGTGGAGCAGGCGCTGCGGATCGCGGAGGCGAACGAGGGCGCCGAGGTGACGGTGCTGACGGTGGGGCCGGACGACGCGAAGGACGCGCTGCGCAAGGCGCTGTCGATGGGTGCGGACAAGGCCGTGCACGTGAACGACGACGACATCCACGGTACGGATGTGGTCGGGACGTCGGCGGTGCTGGCGAAGGCGCTGGAGAAGGCCGGGTTCGACCTGGTGATCGGTGGCATGGCGTCGACGGACGGTTCGATGGGTGTGCTGCCGGCGCTGCTGGCGGAGCGGCTGGGTGTGCCGCAGGTGACGCTGCTGTCGGAGGTGTCGGTCGAGGGCGGCGTGGTGAAGGGTCGTCGGGACGGTGACGCGGCGACGGAGCTGGTGGAGGCGGCGCTGCCGGCGGTGGTGTCGGTGACGGACCAGTCGGGTGAGGCCCGGTACCCGTCGTTCAAGGGGATCATGGCGGCGAAGAAGAAGCCGGTGCAGTCGTGGGACCTGGACGACCTGGGCATCGAGGCGGACGAGGTCGGTCTGGCGGGTTCGTGGACGGCGGTGGAGTCGGTGGCGGCGCGTCCGGCGCGGACCGCGGGCACGGTCGTCAAGGACGAGGGCGAGGGCGGCAAGTCGCTCGCGACCTTCCTCGCCGACCAGAAGTTCATCTAGTCCCACCCGTTCGCGAACCCAACGATCGATCAGGAGCAACGAATCATGGCTGAGATCCTGGTTCTGGTGGACCACGCCGACGGCGCGGTGCGCAAGCCGGCCCTGGAGCTGCTGACCCTGGCCCGCCGTATCGGTGAGCCGTCCGCCGTCGTCCTGGGCGCCGGTGCGGCCGCGGCCGGCATCGCGGCGAAGGCCGGCGAGTACGGCGCGGCGAAGGTGTACGTCGCCGACGGTGCGGAGTTCGCCGACCAGCTGGTCGTCCCGAAGGTGGACGCGCTGGCGCAGATCGCCAAGGCGAACGACGTGGCCGCGGTGCTGGTGACGTCCTCCGGTGAGGGCAAGGAGGTGGCCGCGCGCGTCGCGCTGCGGATCGGCTCCGGCATCATCACCGACGCCATCGACCTGGAGGCCGGCGACGGCGGTCCGGTCGCCACCCAGTCGGTGTTCGCCGCGTCCTTCCAGGTGAAGTCCAAGGTCACCAAGGGCGCGCCGGTCATCACCGTGAAGCCGAACGCCGTCGCCCCGGAGGCCGCTCCGGCCGCCGGCGCGGTGGAGGACGTCGCCGTCGCGTTCACCGGCAACGCCGCCAAGGTCGTCTCGCGCACCCCGCGGGTGTCCTCCGGCCGTCCTGAGCTGACCGAGGCCGCGATCGTGGTCTCCGGTGGCCGTGGTGTCGGTGCCGCCGAGGGCTTCGGCGTGGTCGAGGAGCTCGCGGACGCGCTGGGCGCGGCCGTCGGCGCCTCGCGTGCCGCGGTGGACGCCGGCTGGTACCCGCACAGCAGCCAGGTCGGCCAGACCGGCAAGCAGGTCTCCCCGCAGCTCTACATCGCGGCGGGCATCTCCGGCGCGATCCAGCACCGGGCCGGCATGCAGACCTCGAAGACCATCGTGGCCGTCAACAAGGACCCCGAGGCCCCGATCTTCGAGCTGGTCGACTACGGCGTGGTCGGCGACCTCTTCCAGGTGCTGCCGCAGCTCACCGCCGAGGTGAAGGCCCGCAAGGCCTGATCCGCGCGGAAGGTTCGGAGGGCGTGGTGCCGGGTGCCCGGTGCCGCGCCCTCCGTCGTCCCCGGTCCTTCCCCGGCCTTCCCGGTCGTTCTCCGCCGTCGCCGGCCCCGCTCGCCGTCCCCGGCGCGCGGCGGGCCGGACGGCGGCCCGTAGAGTCGGCGCCGGCGCGTGGCGCACGGGCGCGGCGCGGTGGTGATGGACGAGGCGAGGACGGTGGCATGGCACTGCTGACGGCACTTCAGGGCGGTTTCGGCGACGCGGCGGACGCGCTGCGGATCGACGGTCGGACGCTCTCCCGGGAGGACCTGCTGGGCGCGGCGACCGCCGTCGCCGACCGGGTGGCCGGCGCCCCGGCGCTCGCGGTGCTCGCCCGGCCCACCGTCGAGACCGTCACCGCGGTGGTCGGCGGCCTGCTGGCGGGCGTCCCGGTGGTGCCGCTGCCGCCCGACTCGGGGCCCAAGGAGCGCGAGCACATCCTGCGCGACTCGGGCGCGGCGCTGCTCGCGCACGCCGTCGGGGAGGTGCTGCCGCAGGACACCTCGGTGGCCGGGCTGCCGGTCGACCCCGCGCGGCGCTCCACCACCAGCTACGCCGAGCCCGCCGCCGGGTCGACCGGCTTCGTGCTCTACACCTCGGGCACCACCGGCGCCCCCAAGGGCGTGGTGATCCGGCGCGAGGCGATCGCCGCCGACCTGGACGCCCTCGCCGCCGCCTGGCAGTGGACCGCCGAGGACACCCTCGTCCACGGCCTGCCGCTGTTCCACGTGCACGGGCTGCTGCTCGGCGTGCTCGGCGCCCTGCGCACCGGCAGCGGACTGGTGCACACCGGACGGCCCACCCCGGAGGGGTACGCGGCGGCGGGCGGCAGCCTGTACTTCGGGGTGCCCACCGTGTGGTCCCGGCTGGCGGCGGACCCGCAGGCCGCCGCCCGGCTCGCCCCGGCCCGGCTGCTGGTCTCCGGCAGCGCGCCGCTGCCCGTCCCGGTGTTCGAGAAGCTCGCGGCGCTCACCGGGCACGCCCCGATCGAGCGGTACGGGATGACCGAGTCGCTGATCACCGTCAGCACCCGGGCGGACGGCGAGCGGCGCCCCGGCAGCGTCGGGCTGCCGGTGGAGGGGGTCCGCACCCGGCTGGTCGGCGAGGACGGCGCGCCGGTGCCCAGCGACGGGGAGAGCGTCGGCGAACTCCAGGTCTCCGGGCCGACGCTGTTCAGCGGTTACCTCAACCGGCCGGACGCGGACGCCGAGGCGTGGACGGCGGACGGCTGGTTCCGCACCGGCGACGTCGCGGTGATCGGGGCGGACGGCTTCCACCGGATCGTCGGCCGCGCCTCGGTGGACCTGATCAAGAGCGGCGGCTACCGGATCGGCGCGGGCGAGGTGGAGGCCGCGCTGCGCGACCACCCGGCGGTCGCCGACGCGGCGGTGGTCGGCGTGCCGGACGAGGACCTCGGACAGGCGATCGTCGCGTACGTCATCCCGGACGGCGCCGTGACGGGGGAGCAGCTGACGGCCTTCGTGGCGGAGCGGCTCTCGGTGCACAAGCGGCCGCGCCGGGTCGTCCTGGTGCCCGAACTGCCCAGGAACGCCCTGGGAAAGGTGCTGAAGAAGCAGCTGCTGGCGGAGGCCGGCGGCCGCTGAGGAGAGGGTGGTCGGACGCCCCCTCGGATGACGGGTGTTCACCCTGATGCGCCGTCGGTGCTCACCACCCGTGACCCTTCCATTGGCGCACTCCACTGCGCGCAGTGAGCGGACGCGTGCCTAACGTGACACGCAGGCAGGGCCGACCCCCCGGGCGGCACGCCGGCGGCTTCCGGTCGCAGGACCGGAAGCCGCGGTGTGCCGGGCGGGGGCCCTGCCGACAAGCACGGCCAGTCCTGGCCGGTCACAGCAACCCGCTGCAAATCCGCAGCGATCCGCAGCGATCCGCAGCAGTGAAGGAAGTCAGCACGATGACCACCGTCAACACCGGCGCGCCGGAGGCCGCCGGCGAACCGACCGGGCAGCAGGACGCTGCCACCGTCCGCCCCTCCCGTCCGTCCCGCGGCGCGCGGCTCCGTCGGGGGATAGGCATGGTGGCCGTGATCGCGACCAGTGCGGGCCTGATCGGCCTCGGCACCGGTGTCAGCCCCGCGGCCGCCGAGCCCGCCCCGGCGCACGCCGGCTGGGACGGCTCCCGGTACTGGTTCAAGAACAGCCAGGGGCAGTGGCGCTGGACCTCGCACTACGACGTCTACGTGCAGCGCACCGGAGGCGGCTCCTCGTCCGCCGCCAGGACCACGACCACGTCCTCCGGCGGGATCACCCAGGGCTGGGACGGCTCGCGCTACTGGTTCCGCAACAGCAGGGGCGAGTGGCGCTGGACCTCGCACTACGACATCTACCTGGAGCGCACCGGAGGCGGCTCCTCCTCGGACTCCCCGGGCTACTTCGACGACTCGGTCGCCGAGGACCGGGACGTCGAGACCGCCGTGCAGTTCGCGCTCTCCCAGCTGGGCGTGCCGTTCCGCCGGGCCGGCAACGGGCCGGACGGCTACGACTGCTCGGGCCTGGTGCAGCAGTCCTTCCGGCGCGGCGGGATCAGCCTGCCGCGGGTGGCCAACGACCAGTACGCGGCGACCACGCCGATCGGGGCCGGCCAGCTGCGCCGCGGCGACCTGCTGTTCTGGTCGCCGGACGGGACCGCCCGGGGTATCCAGCACGTGGCCATCTACCTGGGCGACAACAGGTACGTCGAGGCCGCGCGGCCCGGGACCAACATCAGGATCTCGGGGATCAGCAGCGGCTACTACCCGTCGTACATGGGGCGCCCGTAGCGGGGCCGCCGTCCGCCCGTCGGGGGTGCCGGGTCCGCCCGGTGCCCCCGACGGGGGTGTCCTCGTCGGTCCGGGCCGAGCCCGGGGCGCGCGACGCCCGCTCGGCCCGACGCCCGGTCAGAGGTCCGTCGGGCGGGGCAGCGCGCCGCGGGCGCCGAGGCCGGTGACGGCGAAGGCCCCGGCGGCGACGGCGGTGGCGGCTGCGTCGGGCAGCGCGGCGCCGCGGGCGAGTGCGGCGGCGAGGGCGCCGCAGAAGGCGTCGCCGGCGCCGGTGGTGTCGACCACTCGGACGGTCGGGGCGGGCAGCCGGGTCGGCGTTCCGTCCACGACGACCAGCGCGCCCTCGCCGCCGAGGGTGACCACGGCGCCCTCGGCGTGTTCGGCCAGCGCCCGGGCGGCCCCGGTGACGTCGGCGGCGCCGGTGAGCTGGCGGGCCTCGACGGCGTTCGCGACGACCAGCGGGCGGCGTCCGGTGGGGCCGGCCTCCGGCAGGGTGCCGGCCGGGGCGGTGTTGTGCAGCCAGCGGGTGCCGCCCGAGGGGCCCGCGGCGGGCAGTGCGGCGGCGGTCGCGCGGACGCACTCCGCGGGGACCTCGTTGCTGGTCAGGACCACGTCGACGGGGAGCAGCCGGAGGCGGGCGAGCGCGGCGGTGACCTCCTCCGGGGTCAGGTGGGCGTTGGCGCCGGGGAGGACGACGATGCTGTTCTCGCCGGCCGGGTCGACCATGACGATCGCCTGACCGGTGGGCGCGTCCGGGTGGGTGAGCACGGCGCCCGTCTCGACCTGCGCGCCCCGCAGGTCGGCACGCGCCGCCTCGCCCTCGGCGTCCCGTCCGACCTTGGCGACCAGGTGCGTCGCCGCCCCCATCCGGGCCGCCGCCACCGCCTGGTTGGCCCCCTTGCCGCCGAAGCCCCGGGTGGCGGCGGTGGCGAGGACGGTCTCGCCAGGGGAGGGCAGCACGGGGCAGCGGAGGATGCGGTCGGTGTTGACCGAGCCGATGACGACGACCCGACCGGCGGGAAGCAGCTTCATCGTTCCTCTGTACGTGGTGGGGTGCGGGCGGCGCAAGGAGGCGGGCGGTGGTGGTCGAGCGCAGGGCGCGTACGGGCCGAGCCCGGGGCGCGCGCGGCGCACAGGGGCGTACGAGTGGGGGGGCGTGCGGAGCGTGCGCGTGGGGCGTGCGTAGCGGGTCGACCCACCAGGCATCCTGTGCCCTAGCAGTGGCGAAGGGGTGCAATTTTGATGTAGACCGGTCTGCATATTTCCGCGTACGGGCGTCTGACCTGGGCACATGCCGCTGTCACGGGGCAGATCGGGGCGTGCGGGCGGGCGCGCCGGGGAGGCATGGGGAGCGGCGTGGCGCGGGTACCACCACGGGTGGCGCTGGTTCGACCAACGGGGGCGCTGCCCGGTGCGAACGGCATCGGGGGAAGTCGAGGGCAGGGGACGTTGTGATCGTCTGGGTCAATGGCACATTCGGGGCGGGCAAGACGAGCGCCTGCCGCGAGCTGGTGGAACTGCTGCCCGGGAGCGTGCTCTTCGATCCCGAGCTGGTGGGCTTCGGCCTGCGTCGGATGCTCCCGGCCGACCGGCTGGCGACGGTGTCCGACTTCCAGGACCTGGCGGCCTGGCGCCGGCTCGTCCCCGAGACGGCGGCGGCGCTGCTCGGTGAGGTCGGGGGCCCGCTGGTGGTCCCGATGACCCTGCTCAGGGAGGACTACCGGGACGAGATCTTCGGGGACCTGGCCTCGCACGGGATCACGGTGCACCACTTCGTGCTGGACCCTGAAGAAACGATCCTGCGCGACCGCATAGCCCACCGCGACGAGTGCCCGGGCGACCCGGAGGGCAGCGAGCGGGTCCGCGCCTGGTGCCTCGAGCACCTGCCCCGCTACCGCGCCGCCCGCCGCTGGCTGATCGGGGACGCCCGGATGATCGACACCAGCGGGATCTCCCCCCGGGAGACCGCGCACCGGATCGCCGAGCTGGTCCGGGTCGGCGCCGCCCGCTGCCCCATCGTCCAGACCCCGGACCCGACCGGCGACACCGTCGCCTCCGCCGTCCTGTTCTTCGACGAGCAGGACCGCGTGCTGCTGGTGGACCCGGTCTACAAGCCCGACTGGGACTTCCCCGGCGGCGTGGTCGAGCGCGGCGAGGCCCCCACCGACGCCGCCCTGCGCGAGACCGCCGAGGAGCTGGGCCTGCGCCTGGACCCGTCCGCGCTGCGCCTGCTCGCCGTCGACTGGGAGCCGCGCACCGGCCCGCGCCGTGGCGGCCTGCGGCTGATGTACGACGGCGGGCTGCTGGACGAGGAGGGCCGGCAGCACCTGCTGCTCCAGCAGGAGGAGCTGCGCGGTTGTCGCTTCGTCACCCTGGACGAGGCCGGGGAGCTGCTGCCCCCGGGACGCTACCGGCGGCTGGCGGCGGCGCTGGACGCGCGGCGGAGCGGCGAGCTGCGGTACCTGGAGGCGGGGAGCCGGGTGGCCGTGGGGCTGGCGAGCACGGCGGACGCGGCGTAGCGGCCGGTCGGCGCGGGGCCGCGGGGCGAGTGGGGGGAGCATGGTGCGCCTCCCGGCGCGCCGCGCCGCGGTCCCGGGCGGCAGGATGGGGGGCATGCCCTTCACGTTGAGCCACCCCGCCGCCGTCCTGCCCCTGCTGCGCGCCGCCGGGGCGCGTGGGCCCTTGGTGGCGTCGGCGCTGGTCGCCGGGTCGATGGCGCCGGACGTGCCGTTCTTCGCCGAGTCCCTGCTGCCCGGGGTGTACGGCCAGGGCGGGCTCACGCACCGCTGGTGGGCGGTGCCGACGGTGGACGTGGCGATCGCCGGCGCGCTGGTGGCCGGCTGGCACGGGCTGCTGCGCGGGCCGCTGGTGGCGCTGCTGCCCGAGCGGTGGGCGGGCGGCGCCGAGGCGTTGACCGTCCGGCGGGCCGGGGACGCCGCAGGCCCCGCAGACGCCGGTACGGTCGGTGGCGCGGCGTGGTTCGCGGCCTCGGCGGCGATCGGGGCGGCCACCCACGTCGGCTGGGACGCGTTCACCCACGGGGGCCGGCTGGGGGTGCGGCTGCTGCCCGTCCTGGACCGCCCGGTAGCCGGGGTCCCGCTGTACGAGGCGCTGCAGTACGGCAGTTCGGCGCTCGCCCTGGCGGCGCTGGGCGGTTGGGCGGCGCGGGCGGTGCGGGCCGTCGAGCCGGTGCGGCCGGCCGTGCGGCTGGCGCCCCGGGCCCGGCGGGCGGCCGTCGCGACGCTGGGCGCGGCGACGGCCGCCGGGGTGCTGCACCGGCTCGCTCCGCTGCGGCGGAACCTGGTGCCGGAGGTCTGCTTCGGCGCCGGGGCCGGGCTCGCGGTGGGCGCGGTCGGTTACGCGGCGGTGCTGGCGGCCGCCCGCCGGTTGCGCGGCGGGCGGCCGGACGTCCTCCGGGAAGAGCCTCGGGACGTCGCTGCGAAGGTCCGTCAGACGGAGCGCAGTTCGGCGTAGCGGCGGAGGAAGAGCGCCTCGGTGAGGGCCATCTGCTCCAGCTCCCGCGGGTCGACGCTCTCGTTGACCGCGTGGATCTGGGTGGTCGGCTCCTCGACACCGATCAGCACGATCTCGGCCTGCGGGTAGAGCGAGCGCAGCGTGTTGCAGAGCGGGATCGAGCCGCCCTCGCCGGAGGCGACCATGGCCGTCCCGAAGGCCTCGGCCATCGCCTCGCCCATCGCCTCGTACGCCGGGCCGCTGGTGTCGGCGCGGAACGGGGCGCCGTTGCCCTGGCGCTCGACGGTGAGCCGGGCGCCGAGCGGGACCTGCGCCTCCAGGTGGGCGACCAGGGCGTCCTGGGCGGCGCCCGCGTCCGTGCCCGGCGCGACGCGCAGGCTGATCAGGGCCTTGGCGGTGGCCTGGACGGAGGAGGTGGCGCCGATCACCGGCGGGGCGTCGATGCCGAGGACGGTGACGGCCGGGCGGGCCCAGAGGCGGTCCGCGAGGGTGCCGGTGCCGGTCAGGGCGACGCCGTCGAGCACCTTGGCGTCGGAGCGGAACTGCTCCTCCGGGTACTGGACGCCGGTCCAGGTCTGGTCGGCGGTCAGGCCGGCCACCGCGACGTCGCCGTTCTCGTCGTGCAGCGAGGCCAGCATCCGGACCAGGGACTGGAGCGCGTCGGGGGCGGCGCCGCCGAAGGCCCCGGAGTGCAGGTTGCCGGCCAGCGTGGTGACGGTGGCCTCGACGATCGTCATGCCGCGCAGCGAGGTGGTCACGGTGGGCAGGCCGGGGGCGAAGTTGCCGGTGTCGCCGATGATGATGGCGTCGGCGGCGAGCAGCTCGGGGTGGGCCTCGGCGTAGCGCTCCAGGCCGCCGGTGCCCTGCTCCTCGGAGCCCTCGACGATGATCTTCAGACCGACCGGGTAGGCGTCGCCGTGGACCTGACGCAGCGCCCGCAGCGCCGTCAGGTGCATCAGGATGTTGCCCTTGCAGTCGGCGGCGCCGCGCCCGTACCAGCGGCCGTCGCGCTCGGTCAGCTCGAAGGCGGGGCTGTGCCAGGCGTTCTCGTCCAGCGGGGGCTGGACGTCGTAGTGGGAGTAGAGCAGGACGGTCGGCGTGCCCTCGGGGCCGGGCAGCTCGCCGTAGACGGACTGGGTGCCGTCCGGGGTGTCCAGCAGCCGGATGCCGGTCAGGCCCTCGGCGGCGAAGGCGTCGGCGACCCAGCGCGCGGCCTTCTCGCACTCCTCGACCGGGAACTGGCGCGGGTCGGCGACCGACGGGAAGGCGACCAGCTCGGCGAGGTCGGTGCGGGCACGGTCCATCAGGGATCGGACGGCGTCGGCCAGGGGCTGTGACATCGGGGCTCCGGGGGGACGGTCCGCCCTTGGGGTGGTGCGGGCGGAGGAGACGGTTTGCGGTAGTGCCGATCATAGGTGGAGCGGAACAGGGAGTTCCGCGGGTGGGCCGCGGACCGGGCCTCCGAGGGGGAGGGGCCGCCGTCGGGCGGGCCGTACGACCGGGTGGCGCCGGTGCGGGGGCGGCGCGCTCGAACGGCGCGGCCGGACGCATAGGATTGCTCGACGTGACTGACTCCGGAAGCTCCGATTCCCGTAGCCCGCTCGACAGCCCGGCCGAGGGCGGTCCGACCGACGACGCGGCCGCGCCGCTGGACGGCGTCTGGGACGTCGTGGTGGTCGGCGCCGGACCGGCGGGCTCCTCGGCCGCGCACGCCGCCGCGGCCCAGGGCCGCCGGGTGCTGCTGCTCGACAAGGCCGAACACCCCCGGTACAAGACCTGCGGCGGCGGCATCATCGGCCCCTCCCGGGACAGCCTGCCGCCGGACTTCCGGCTGCCGCTGCAGGACCGGGTGCACGCCGTCACCTTCGCCTACAACGGGAGGTACACCCGTACGCGGCGGTCCAAGCGGATGCTGTTCGGCCTGGTCAACCGGGACGAGTTCGACCTGCGCCTGGTGCAGGCGGCCAAGCAGGCCGGGGCGGTGCTGGTCACCGGAGTGACCGTCACCGGCGTCGAGCAGCGCGGCGGGGAGCACCGGACGGCCCTGGTGACGGCCGCCGACGGGCGCACCTTCGAGGCCCGCGCGGTGGTCGGCGCGGACGGCAGCGCGAGCCGGATCGGCCGGCACGTCGGCGTCACCTTCGACCAGATCGACCTCGGCCTGGAGGCCGAGATCCCGGTGCCGGCCCAGGTCGCGGCCGACTGGGCGGGCCGGATCCACCTCGACTGGGGTCCGCTGCCCGGCAGTTACGGCTGGGTGTTCCCGAAGACCGAGACCAGCAGCCTGACCGTCGGCGTCATCTCGGCGCGCGGCGACGGCGAGCGGACCAAGCAGTACCTCGCCGACTACATCCGCCGGCTGGGCCTGTCCGGGTTCACCCCGCAGGTCGAGTCCGGGCACCTGACCCGCTGCCGGACCGAGGACTCGCCGCTCTCCCGCGGCCGGGTGCTGGTCGCCGGGGACGCGGCCGGACTGCTGGAGCCGTGGACCCGCGAGGGCATCTCGTACGCGCTGCGCTCGGGCCGGCTGGCCGGTGAGTGGGCGGTGCAGGTCGCCGAGGCGGGCAACGCGGCGGCGGTGCGGCGCGAGGCGCTGAACTACGCGTTCGCGGTCAAGGCCGGGCTGGGCGTGGAGATGCGCGCGGGCAAGCAGCTGCTGGGCGCCTTCGAGCGGCGGCCGTACCTGTTCCACGCGGCGGTCTGCCTGGTGCCGCCGGCCTGGCGGGCCTTCGCCCGGACCACCCAGGGGCACACCTCCTTCGCCCAGGTGCTGCGGCAGTACCGGGCCGCGCGGCGGCTGGCGTCGATGGCCTCGCGGTAGGGCGGCCGCCGTGGCGTCGTGAGCTCGTGACGCTGTGGAGCGGGGCCGGTGTCCCTCCGTGCGCGGGAGGGGCACCGGCCCCGCTTCCCTTGCGGGGAGCGCTACTTGAGCCCGGTGTCCAGTGCGGACATCAGGGTGCCGGACGGGGTGTCGCCGGACATCTCCCAGATCATGCCGCCGAGCAGGTTCTTCGACTTGAGGTAGGCGGTCTTCTGCGAGATCGACCAGGCGTCGTCGAAGGTCCACCACTGCCCGCCGGCTCCCGTGTAGCCGTACGTCGCAACGGACTTGGGGTCGTGGTAGACCTTGAGACCGGAGAGGCTGGTGATCAGGTTGTTGTACCCGCGGGTGCCGGCCTCGTCGCTGAACTGGCCGGGTGCGGCGCCGTTCGCGGACTGCCAGGCGCCGTTCGCGCCGCCGTCCGCGACGGTCTGCCAGCCGCGCCCGTAGAACGGGAAGCCGATGGTCAGCTTGCGCGGGTTGACCCCGGCGTTCAGGTACGTCTGGACGGCCGTGTCCACGCTGAAGTGGGTGGCGTAGGGGTCGTTCGGGTCCTGGTAGAGGTTGGAGGCGTGGCCGGTGCGGTTCGGCTCCCAGGAGTTGTCGCTGCCGGAGCCGTGGAAGTCGTAGCCCTGGACGTTGGCGATGTCCAGCGAGCCGAAGATCTTCGAGAGGTCCCAGCCGGCCGCGACCTTCGCCGGGTCGGCCGGGGTGAAGGCGGTGAGCAGCTTGTGCGAGCCGCCCAACGCGTCCAACTGCTTGCGGAATTCGGCCAGCAGCAGGGTCAGGTTGCCCTTGTCGTTGGCGCTCCAGTGGTTGCCCGGGTGGCCGTCGGCGGAGCCGGGCCACTCCCAGTCGAGGTCGATGCCGTCGAAGATGCCCGCTGCCACGCCGTCGCCGCCGGCGCCGTTGTAGGCCGGCAGGTTGCCCTTGATCCAGGTGTCGACGCAGGACTTGACGAACTTCTGGCGGGACGCGTCGGTGGCGGCGGCGTCGGAGAAGTACTTGGAGTAGGTCCAGCCGCCGAGCGAGACGACCACCTTCAGGTTGGGGTACTTGGCCTTCAGCTTCTTCAACTGGTTGAGGTTGCCGCGGAGTTTGCCCCAGCCGTCGTCGGCCACGCCGTCCACCGACTGGTCGGCGCTCATCGCCCGGCCGTAGTCCGCGTCGGCGTCACCGGCGCCGGTGCCCTGGTCCGGGTCCTCAGGGTTGGCGGTGGTGCCCTTGGTGACGCCGGCCTGGCAGGTCAGGTTGACCGGATCGATGTTCTCGAAGGCGTAGTTGACGACGTCGAGCTTGGCGGCGGCGCCGGAGGTGTCCAGGTTCTTGACGAAGTACTGGCGGCCGTAGATGCCCCACTGGACGAAGTAGCCGACCCGGGCGTACTTCCCGGCGCCGACCAGGTCCGAGGTGGTCACGGTGAGCGGGGCGGAGGCGGGCGAGACGTTGTCGGCGGCGTCCCGGGCCTTCACGGTGAACGTGTAGGCGGTGGACGGGGAGAGGCTGCCGACGGTCGCGCCGAGCGTGCTGCCGGTGACCGTGGCCACCAGGGTGCCGCCCTGGTAGACGTCGTACGCGGCCACCCGGACGTTGTCGGTGGCGGCGTTCCAGGCGAGCGTCACGTCCGTCGAACCGACCGCGGTGGCCCGGAGGTTGGCCGGTGCGGTGGGCGGCGAGGTGTCGGTGGACGGATCGAAGGTGGACGCGGTGACGCCCGCGCTGAGCGGGCCGGTGTTCCCGCGGCTGTCCTTGGCGCGGACGGTCAGGGTGTACGAGGTGGCCGGGGTGAGGCCGGTGACCAGCACGCCGGTGGACGGGCTGGAGGCGAGCACCGTGCTACCGCTCAGCACGTCGTAGGAGGCGACCGGGAAGTCCCCGCCGGTGGCGGCCGGCCAGCTCAGGGCGAGCGTGTGCGCGGTGGACTCGGTGACCGTCGGGGTGCCCGGCGCGGACGGCGGGACGTCCGCGCTGCCGTCGCACTTGTCGCCGTTGACACGGCAGTTGAGCGGGGCGGCGACCGGGCCGTTGCCGACGAACCAGAAGCTGTACGGCTCGGTGGTGCCGTGGGCGTTGACGGTGGAGTTGTAGAACGCCGCGGTGGCGGTGACGTGCCGGCCGTTCACGGTGGCGGTGCCGTTGTAACTGTTGCCGATGGTGACGCCGGCCGGGAGGTCGAACTCCAGGGTCCAGCCGCTCACCGCGGTCGCGTTGTCGTTGTGGACGATGTAGGTGCCCTGCCACCAGGAGCCGTTGTCGGCCGTGGTGAAGGTGGCGGTGAGCTTTCCGGCGGCGTGCGCCGGGGCGGCCAGCGCGGTGAGCGCGGCGAGGGGCAGGAGCAGGACGGAGAGCAGTGCCAGCAGTCTGCTGCGCACGCGCGGGCGCCCGGCCCGGGATCGAGCGGACATGGTTCTCCCTGTGACTGTGGGGGTTGAACAGGGTGACGTAGAACCTTGGTTGATCCGTGCGGTTGATCCGTGTGCGATCGATGCCTGTGCCGTGGGGAGGCAAGGCATGGGAACTGTAGGAGGACTGGACCAATGCGTCAACAGGTCTGTACCACTTGGGAGTTGTCCCCGATTCTCCCGCCGTCTCGCCGCCCCCGTCGCTCCGCAATTCCCTGCTGCTCCCGCCGCTCCCGCTACTCGCGGACGATCGCCATCGCCTCGATCTCCATCAGCACGTCGGGCCGGAACAGCGCCGAGACCTGCACGGCGGAGGAGGCGGGCGGCGGAACGGAGCCCAGGTACTCGTCGCGGATCTCGCGGACCACGGCGAGGTGGGCGATGTCGGTCATGAAGTAGGTGAACTTCACGACGTCCTCGAACCCGGCCCCGGCGGCGGCCAGGCAGCGGCGGAGGTTCTCGAAGACCTGCCGCGCCTGCGCCTTCGGATCCCCCGGGCCGACCAGGTCCCGGTTCTCGTCGAACGGGACCTGCCCGGACACCTGGACCAGTCGGCCGCTTCCGGCGACGACCTGGGTGTAGCCGGTGCCGGGCGCGACTCCGGGCGGCTCCGTGATGCGGGTGAGGTGAGAGGTGGTCATGGGACGGATCCTGATCCATGCCCCCTCGGGCAGGCAAGCCCGACGGCCCGGGGGCTCCGGCTCGCTCTGGCCGAGGGGCGGGTGGGCGTGCCAGAGTCGTCCGGGCGTCGTCCGGGCACCTCCCGGACCGCGTCCGCAGTCCGACCCACCCTCAGCCGGAAGGCAGGCCCCGCCGATGACCAGCGCAGCGCCCCTCGTCCACGTCAGCACCGCCGACGCCGTCACCACGCTCACCCTCGACTCGCCGCACAACCGCAACGCGCTCTCCACCCGGCTGATGGCCGAGCTGCACGCCGGACTGGCCTCCGCCGCGGCCGACCCGGAGGTCCGCGCCGTGGTGCTCGGGCACACCGGCAAGGTGTTCTGCGCGGGCGCGGACCTCTCCGAGGCGACCGGCGCGGACCCGACGGTCGGCCCGCGCGGCCTGGTCGAGCTCCAGCGGGCGATCGTGGACTGCGCCAAGCCGGTGATCGCCGTCATCCACGGCCACGTCCGGGCCGGCGGCCTCGGCCTGGTCGGCGCGGCGGACCTCGCCGTCGCCGGACCGGCCTCGACCTTCGCCTTCACCGAGGTGCGGCTCGGCCTCGCGCCCGCCGTCATCTCGCTGCCGCTGCGCCCGAAGCTGGACCCGCGCGCCGTCTCCCGCTACTACCTCACCGGCGAGGTCTTCGACGCCGCCGAGGCCGCCCGGATCGGGCTGATCACCAGCGCCACCGACTCCGCCGAGGCCACCGACGTGGCGCTCAAGGGCCTGCTGGACGCGCTGCGCCTGGGCTCCCCGCAGGGCCTGGCGGAGTCGAAGCGGCTGGCCAACGCCGAGGTGGTGCGCTCCTTCGAGCGGGACGCGGAGGAGCTGGTGGAGCTGTCGGCGCGGCTCTTCGGCTCGGCGGAGGCGCAGGAGGGGATGCGCTCGTTCCTGGAGAAGCGGCCCGCGCGCTGGGTGCGCTGAGGGCCGGGTTTCCCGGGTGCCCGTTCGCCCGGGGGCGTCGCCGCCCCCGGGCGTGACGACCCGTGCGCAGGGGTCGCGGCCGGCACGGTCAGAGGACCGCCGCCGTCTCGCTCCAGAGGGCGAGCAGGCTCTGGTCGCCGATCGCCTTGACCTCCCCGGCCTGCTGGGCGGACAGCCGGTTCCACAGCAGCAGGTAGAGCTCGTGGGCCGGGCCGGCGAGGGTCAGATCGGCCGGCTCGGGGCCCTCGCCGGTGGTGACGACCGGCGCTTCCCGGGTGATCGTCAGGTGCCAGGAGCCGGGGCCGTCGGTGGCCCGGACCAGCAGGGTGCGCGGCCGGTCGCTGCGCAGCTTGGACCGGCCGAGGGTCGTGAAGCCGCTCACCAGTTCGTCGATGCCGTCGAGGGCGAGCGCGGTGTCCACGACCGGACCGGGCACCCCGGCGGCCGCGTCGGCGTCGCGGCGGTGGACGGCGGTCTCGTGCGCCTGGCGCCGGGCCCAGAACGCCAGCGGGCTGGGCGAGGACAGGAAGGTCCAGCACTCGAGGTCGGCGGGCGCCGCGGTGAGGGTGTCCACCAGGGCGGCGTGGCCCTCGCGGTACCAGTCGAGCAGCGCGGCGTCCGAGGGCAGCGGCCCGACGGCGGCCTGCGCGTCCGCCTCGTCCGGCGGCGTCGGCGCGCCTCCGGACACGATCGCGGCGGCCCAGCGGTGGACGGAGCCGATGTGCTGCAGCAGCTTCGTCAGCTGCCAGTCCGGACAGGTCGGTACGGGGGCGGACAACTCGGTACGGGCCGCGGCCTCGGCGAGCCTGGTGCCCTCGCGGCGCAGCGCGTCGATGTGCTCGGTGATCTCCATGGGACGGAGTCTTCCATCGCGGCCGGTCCGCCGGTCGCGGATTTCGGACATTCCTCCGGTTGCCTCCCGGCGGACGGGCGGATGCTACGGGCCGGTAACGTGAGCGCATGCCGATAACCCGTTCGCTCGTCTCAGCCGTCCGGACCGGTGGCCGCCGCGCCGCCGGGCGCCTCGTCCACCGGGGCTGGCGCTGGGTGCAGCGGACCGGAGCGGTCACCAGCCGCAACCCCGGCCCGTACCGGTTCGGCGAGCTGGGGGACGGTACGACGCTCAGCTTCCCGCTCGGGGCGGTGTTCAACGAGCAGTGGATCACCATCGGGCCGTTCTCGATCATCGGCGAGCGGGTCACCATCAGCGCGGGCTTCCTGCCCGGGCTCGACCTCGGGCCGGAGCCGATCGTGCGGATCGGCGGCGGCTGCGTGATCGGCCGGGACAGCCACATCGTCGGCCACCAGTCGATCGTCATCGGCGACGACGTGTGGACCGGCCCCGGCGTGTACATCAGCGACCAGTCGCACGAGTACCGGGACACCGAGCTGCCGATCGGCAAGCAGTGGCCGCGCAACGAACCGGTGGAGATCGGCACGGGCAGCTGGATCGGCACCGGCGCGGTGATCCTGCCGGGGGCGCGGATCGGCCGCAACGTGGTGGTCGCGGCGGGCGCCGTGGTGCGCGGCGACGTTCCCGACCACAGCGTGGTCGCCGGGGCGCCGGCCAAGGTGGTGCGCCGCTGGACGGAGGAGGAGGGCTGGCAGCCGCCGCTGCGCCACGACGCTCCGCAGCCGGTGCCGGACGGCGTGACCGCGGAGCAGCTGCGCGCCCTGGTCGGCTGGGACCTGCGGCTGCCGGGGGAGCAGGGCTGAGGTCGGTCGCCGGGCACCGGCCCGGTGCTGGCAGTCGTCCCGAACTACCCGGCGAGGGAGGCCTGTTCGGCGGTGCGGGCGGCGATGGCGGCGGCGATCCGCGAGAGGTCGGCGGGGCGGGCCGGATCCAGGCCGGTCAGTGCGGCGATCCGGCGCAGCCGGTAGTCGACGGTGTTCGGGTGCAGGTGCAGGGCGCTCGCGGTGTGGCGGCGGCTCAGGCCGCCGGCCAGGTGGGTGTGCAGGGTGATGAGCAACTCCCCGGCGTCGGCGAGCGGTTCGAGCAGGGCGGCGAGCCGGGAGCGGGCCTGGCTGGGGCGGGTGAGCTGGTACTCCAGCAGGACGTCGTCCAGCCGGTGCAGCCCCGGCGGTCGGCCGAACGCCCTTGCCACGTCGAGGACTTCGTAGGCGAGAGCGGCCGCGCCGGGCACCTCGGCGGGGGTGGCGGGCGCGGCCCCGGCCAGGACGGGAACGCCGGCCGCCCGGGCCGCCGCGGCGAGGGCGGCGGCGAGCAGCGGCCACGGCGCCTCGCAGGCCCCGTCCTCGTCCGGACCGGGTGACGGTCCGAACGGGACGAGCACCAGGCCGCCCGTGGGGGTGAGCGCGGTGAGCGCCGACTGCCGGGTGCGGTGGTCGAGTTCGGCCTCGAACCGGCGGAGCTTGCGGAGGGCGGCGATGCCCGGATCGACACCGGGGGAGTGCTCGTCGGGGTGGTCGGCGAGGGACAGGCAGAGCACGGCGTACCCGGTGGGCAGACGGAGCCCGGCGCGCTCGGCGGCCGCGTCGGCGGGGGTGCCCGCGAGCAGCGCGCCGAGCAGGGAGTGCCGGGCCGAGTCCCGTCGGCCGGTGGCCGGGCGGCGGCCGTCCAGGTAGCCCGCCCCGGCGGCGGTGACGGCCTGGCGGAGCTGGTCGAGCAGCAGCCGGTTGAGGGCGAGCAGGTCGGCGGCGTCGTCGTCCCGGGCGTGCCGGGTGGCGAACTCCCAGCAGACCTCCAGTCCGAGGTGGTGGGCGAGCAGGACGGCGTCCAGCGGCAGGCCCTCCTCGGCCCGCCGGGCGGCGGCCTCCCGGACGGCGGTGAACTCCTCGGCGGGGGCGGGGAGTCCGGTCCGTACGGTGTGGGCGAGGGCGCGGATGCGGCGCTCGGTGTCCCGGGTCAGCTCGCCGGTGAGCTGTTCGCGGGGCAGCCGGCGGTAGACCGGCACCCGCTCCAGCAGGGCGGCGACCACGGTCTCGGCCAGCTCCCGTACGCCGCCGAGCAGTCGCTGGTCGGCCGGGAGCCCGCCGATCACCGGGACGCGCCAGTCCGGCGTCCGGTCGGAGGTGTTCGGGGGTGCGGGGTGGGGTGCGTTGTGACCGGTCACAGAGAACACCGTCCAGGTCTGGGGGACGCCCAAGGGCCGGGCCGGAGGGGCGACCGCATGATGGTGCCCTCGGGTTACCTGTTGGTAACAAACTTCCGCTGTGGAGGCAACAGTTGAGAACCCCACTTCTCCGCTTCTCCGCAACTCCGGTGCGCCGCAGGGGCGCAGGCGCGCTGGGTGCGCTGCTGCTGGCGGGGGCGGTGCTGGCCGGTGCGACGGTGTCGCCGGCGAGCGCTGCCGTGCCCGTCGCGAGCGCCTCGGCCGTCGCGGCCGCAGCGTCCGCCTCGTCCGCCGAACTGCCGCCGGACGGCGACACGGTGGCCTCGCCGCCCGGCGCCAACGACTGGACCTGCCGGCCGACCACCGCGCACCCCGACCCGGTCGTCCTGGTGCACGGCACCTTCGCCAACCGCTACGAGAACTGGCTGGCGCTCTCCCCGCTGCTGAAGAGCCTCGGGTACTGCGTCTTCGCCCTCGACTACGGGATGATCCCCGGCGTCACCTCCAGCGGCAGCGGCCTGCTGCTGCCGATCGGCGGCCTCGGGCCGGTGCCGGAGTCGGCGGCCCAACTCGGCCGGTTCGTGGACCTGGTGCGGACCGCGACCGGCGCGGCCAAGGTCGACATCGTCGGGCACTCGCAGGGCGGCATGCTGCCGAACTACTACCTCAAGTTCCTCGGTGGCGGGTCCAAGGTCGGCAGGCTGGTCGGGCTGGCGCCGTCCAACCACGGCACGACGCTCGACGGGATCACCAACCTGGTGCCGTACTTCCCGGGCGTCGCGGACCTGATCTACACGGTCTGCAAGGCCTGCCGGGACCAGGCGGTGGGCTCCGACTTCAACACGGTGATGGCCTCCCGGCCCGACACCGTACCGGGCGTGCGCTACACGGTGATCTCGACGGTCCTCGATGAAGTCGTCACCCCGTGGCGGACCCAGTTCCTGAGCGGCCCGGACGTCGACAACCAGGTGGTGCAGGAACACTGCCCGGTCTCGCTGGTGGAGCACGTCGGGATCGCGTTCTCGCCGACGGCGCTGCACCTGGTCACCAACGCGCTGGATCCGGGGCACGCCACGCCGGTGTTCTGCGGGTGAAGCGGCGGCGGCGCTCCTGCCCCCGGGGTGGTCCCGGGAGGTGGGAGCGCCGCTGTTCGGTGGTGCGGCCCTTGGCCGGCTCTCAGGGCGCGGTGTGGAAGGCGATGACGGCGGTGGTGCCGTCCGGGTGCAGCTCGTACGTGCCCGGGGTGTCGAGCAACGCGGCGTCGTAGCGGGCGAGTTCGACGCCGTCGACGGTGCCGCCGTCGACGGAGGCGCCGTGGATGGAGGCGTCGTGGATGGTGGCGGTGCCGACGAGGCAGACCAGGAGGGCGGTGCTCCCGTCCGGGACGTCGACCGTGGTGGTCGCGGTGGCCAGGTCGACCGCGGCCTCGACCCGCCCGCGGCGCGTCATCACGTTGAAGTCCACTACCGGGCCGGCCAGCAGCCGACAGTCGGTGGTGGCGTCGCCAGAGAAGGCGAACGGCCGGAACGGCGCGTCGACCAGCTGCTCGGTACCGTCGACGGTGAGCGCCATGCCGGCGCCCTCGACCAGGGTGATCACCCGGTCGATCCCGGGGAACGGGGAGAACGGCCCCGCCGAGGCGACGTCCGCGAGGCTGACCCGCCAGTCGAAGGCGTCCAGTCCGGCGCCGACCGGGAACCCGGCGACCTCCCTGGTCACCCCGCCCCCGTTGAGCCACGCCGTCGCCGGGCGCTCGCCCGCCCGCAGTACCTGGAAGCGTTCGCTGGTCGTCATGGCCTCGCATCCTGTCACACGGCGGATGACAGGTGACAGATTTCAGTGTCTGTTATCTGTCAGCTGTTATCTGTTCGCTGTTCCCTGTCATCCGTTGCCTGTCGACCGTCACCGGTCGTCCGTCACCCGCCGTCCGACCGACAGCGGCAGGAGCGCCGCCACCGTGGCCGCGAGCGTGACCGTGGTGAGGGCCAGCGGCAGTCCGGCCGCGTCGGCGAGGAAGCCGATCACCACCGGGCCGATCAGCATCCCCCCGTAGCCGAGCGAGGAGGCGAACGCGACGCCCTGCGGCCCGCCCGCCGCACCGGCCCGGGCGATGGCGAGCGGGAAGAGGTTGGCCAGGCCGAGGCCGACCAGCACGAACCCGCAGATCGCCACCGGCACCACCGGCGCCAGGGCGGCGACCAGCATGCCGACCGCCGCCGTCAGCCCGCCGAACAGCATCAGCCGGGTCTGGCCGAGCCTGATGGACAGCCAGGTGCCGCCGACCCGCCCACCGGCCATCGCGAACGCGTACGCGCCGTAGCCGGTGGCGGCCACCACGGAACTCGCCCGGACGTCGTCGGTGAGGTGGAGCGTGGCCCAGTCGGCGATCGCGCCCTCGCCGTACGCGGTGCAGAGTGCGGTGAGGCCGAGCAGCAGGACGAGCAGGCGGGTGCGGGGGCGGGTCGAGCCCGCGTCCGGCCGGGCGGTCCCGGACGGTTCCGCCGTGCGGCCCGTGTGGCTCGTACGGTCCGTATGGCCCGGTGCGACCGCTGCCGCCGCCGGGCTGCGCAGCAGGACGACGCCCGCGCCGACGGTGACGGCCATGCCCAGCGCCGCGCTGAGCGCGAGTGCCCATGCGGTGCTCAGCGGGCCGGCGAGCAGTCCGCTGACGCCGGTGCCGACCAGCCCGCCGAAGCTGTACCCGGCGTGGAAGCTGGGCATCACGGGCCGCCGCAGCTGCGCGACCAGGTCGACGGCGGCGCTGTTCATCGCGACGTTGGCCCCGCCGTACCCCGCGCCGAACAGCAGCAGCACCCCGCCGAGCGCGGTGGCCGAGTGGGCGTGCGCGGGCAGCAGCACGGCGAGGCTGAGCAGGGCGAGCGAGCCGACGGTCACCGGCCGGGAGCCGTACCGCAGGCAGAGCCGGCCGATCACGGGCATGGTGAGGACGGCGCCGATGGACAGGCAGAGCAGGGCGAGCCCGAGGGCGCTGTGCGAGGCGCTGACCTGACTGCGGATGTCCGGGATGCGGACGACCCAGGAGGCGAAGAGGAAGCCGTCGACGGCGAAGAACGCGGTGAGGGCGATGCGTGCAGGACCTCAGGGGCTGTCCGTCACCGGGGGTGTGCTGCGAGACTGGGAGGAGGGGCGATCGGGCCGGGTGTGTGAACCGATTTTGTTTCAAAGCGACACAAAGTCACAATAGGGGCGTGCAGCTCTCACCATCAAGCCCGAGGCCCGGTACCGGGAACGACTCCGACGCGCAGCGCGACAACCACCGCCGCGCGGCTCCCGACCGGGGCCGGACGCTGCTCGGCCCAGCGCTCTCCCTGATCCACACCGGCCAGACGCCGACCCGCTCGGCGCTCACCCGCGCGCTGGACGTCACCCGGGCCACCGCCGGCGCGGTCACCGCCGAACTCGAGGCGCTCGGCCTGATCACCGTCGACTCCCGACCGGCCGGCGGCGGCCGCGGCCGCCCGTCGCACCGGCTCGCGATCGACCCGAACGGCCCGGTCGTGGTCGCCGGGCAGATCCACGCCGACGGACTGAGCGTCACCCTGGCCGGCCTCGGCGGACTGCTCGACCC
Source organism: Kitasatospora sp. NPDC056800 (assembly GCF_042789775.1). Taxonomy (NCBI): domain Bacteria; kingdom Bacillati; phylum Actinomycetota; class Actinomycetes; order Kitasatosporales; family Streptomycetaceae; genus Kitasatospora; species Kitasatospora sp. NPDC056800. The sequence goes on from NZ_JBHUAL010000036.1 coordinate 25,594, forward strand.
GCCCGTCCACCTGCCGCTGCCCGCCGCCACCGACCCGGTCCGGATGCTGCGCGCCGTCGCCGTGGCCGGTGCCGAGCTCGCCCGCGCGACCGACCGCCGCTGCCTGGGCGCCGCGCTCGCGCTGCCCAACCCGGTCACCGAGCCGGACGGCACCGCCCTCGCCGCGCTGCACTTCGCCTGGCCCAGCGGCACCCCGGTCGCCGACCTGTACGACGTCGAGGTCGGACGCGCCGACCACGGCCCGAAGGCGCTGCGCCCGCTGCCCACCGCGATCGCCAACGACGCCAACCTGGCCGCGCTCGCCGAGTACCGGCACGGCGCCGGCCGCGGCGCCCGACACCTGCTCTTCGTCACCTCCGGCCACCGCGGCGTCGGTGGCGCGCTGGTCATCGACGGGCACCTGCACACCGGCAGCGCCGGCCTCGCCCTGGAGGTCGGCCACCTCACCGTCGACCCGCAGGGACGGCCCTGCATGTGCGGCAACCGGGGCTGCCTGAACTCCGAGACCGACCCCGACGCGCTGTTCACGGCCGCCGGGCTCACCCCGGAACCGGGACGCCCGCTGCTCGACCAGGCGCGCGAGCTGTGCCGGGCCGCCGCGACGGACGACCGGGCGCGGGCGGCGGTGGAGCACGTCATCGACCGGCTCGGACTCGGCCTGGCCGGCGTCGCCAACATCCTCAACCCCGACCGGGTGGTCCTCAGCGGGCTGCACCTCCACCTGCTGGAGGCCGCGCCCGACCGGCTGCGGTCGGTGGTCGCCGAGCGCAGCCTGTGGGGGCGCAGCGGCCGGGTGCCGATCGTCGGCGCGGAGCTGGCGCACGGCGCGCTCGCGGGCGCGGCCGAGCTGGGCTGGGGACCGTACCTGGCGGACCCGCAGTCGGTGCCGGTGCTGCCCTGACGGCGATCGGGTCTGCCCTGGTCGATGAGTTCCGCCCCCGACGGTGACCAGATCTGCCCTGACGGCGATAAGCGGAAGCTGGCTCTTCGAAAACGGTCACTTATCGTGACTCTCATACACTCGTAGTGAGCATTGGGGGGCCACCACGAGGGAGACAGCGACCATGAGCACCCAGTCCGGCATCGAGCCGACCGCCGACGTCGACCGCTCCGACCCGGAGTACCGCGCCTGGCTCAAGGAGGCGGTGCGCAAGGTCCAGGCCGACGCCAACCGCTCCGCCGACACCCATCTGCTGCGCTTCCCGCTGCCCGCGGAGTGGGGGATCGACCTCTACCTCAAGGACGAGTCCACCCACCCGACCGGCTCGCTCAAGCACCGCCTGGCCCGCTCGCTCTTCCTCTACGGGCTCTGCAACGGCTGGATCCGGCCCGGCAAGCCGGTGATCGAGGCCTCCAGCGGCTCCACCGCCGTCTCCGAGGCGTACTTCGCCCAGCTCGTTGGCGTGCCGTTCATCGCCGTGATGGCCAAGAGCACCAGCCAGTCCAAGATCGACCTGATCCAGTTCCACGGCGGCGAGTGTCACCTGGTCGAGCGTTCGGACGAGGTGTACGAGGCCTCCGCCCGGCTCGCCGAGGAGACCGGCGGGCACTACATGGACCAGTTCACCTACGCCGAGCGGGCCACCGACTGGCGCGGCAACAACAACATCGCCGAGTCGGTCTTCGCCCAGCTGCGCCTGGAGCCGCACCCCGAGCCGGCCTGGATCGTGGCCACCGCCGGGACCGGCGGCACCTCGGCGACCATCGCCCGGTTCGTGCACTACATGCAGTACGACACCCGGATCTGCGTCGCGGACCCGGAGAACTCCTGCTTCTTCGACGGCTGGGTGCGCCACGATCCGGAGGCCGTCTGCGAGAGCGGCTCGCGGATCGAGGGCATCGGACGGCCGCGGATGGAGCCGAGCTTCGTCCCCGGGGCGATCGACCGGATGATGAAGGTGCCGGACGCCGCGTCGATCGCCGCCGTCCGGATGTTGGAGCAGGTGCTCGGCAAGAAGGCGGGGGCCTCCACCGGGACGGGCCTGTGGAGCGCGCTGCGGATCGTCGCCGAGATGCGGGCGGCCGGGCGGACGGGCAGCGTGGTCGGCCTGATCTGCGACCCGGGGGACCGCTACCTGGACAAGTACTACTCGGACGACTGGCTGGCGGGCGAGCGGATCGACATCGCGCCCTACCGGGCGGCCCTGGAGTCCTTCCTGGCCGGCGGCGCCTGGACGGGCTGACGCGCCGGGCGGCGGACGGGTGACAGCTGACAGATTTCAAACTCTGTCAGCTGTCGTCTGTTATCTGTTCGCTGTCGCCTGTTCGTCGTCAGCCGTCAGCCGGTGCCCGCCACCCGCCGGATCACCGCCCGACCGCCCGCAAGGTCGATCCCCGTCCGCTTCGGCGCGCCGTCGTGCTCGTCGTCCCGCAGCACCAGCTCGACCCGTCGCTGCTCCAGCTGCACCCGCTTGCTCGGGTAGAGCAGCGCGTGCAGCTCCTCCGTCGCGGTCGCACCCGCGCCGCGCCCACCGCCGTGCCCGCCGCCGTGCCCACCGTCGGGTCCCACCGCCGGCCGGGCGCGCAGCCGCCGCACCACCGCACCGAGGAAGAACACCACGACCAGTCCGGCCGGCAGCAGCAACCCGCCCGCCGCGCCCGTCAACAGCACACCCATGCCCGCCTCAACGGCCCGGCGCGGCCGACGAGTTCCCCGGCGACTAGTTCCCCGGCCGCCGGCCCTACGGCAGTGGGCCCTACGGCAGCGGCGCCGTGGGCAGGTCGGCCGGGACGAGCAGCTGGAGCTCCTCCGTGGACGGGTCCGCGAGGTGGGCGATCCGTACCGCGTGCCGCTCGACCATGGTCTCGAAGACCTGTCGCGCGGTGCGCCCGTTGCCGAAGTTGGGGCCGCGCTCCATCCCGCCGAAGTGTTCCAGCAGCGCCTCCTCCGTCTCCTCGGAGAGCGCGTACTCGTGCTCGGCGCACTGCGACCGGGCGATCTCCAGCAGCTCGTCCGCCGTGTAGTCGGGGAAGTCGATGGTGCGTGAGAAACGGGAGGAGACACCGGGGTTGGCGGAGAGGAAGCGCTCCATCTCGGCGGTGTAGCCGGCCACGATGACGACCACCTCGTCCCGGTGGTCCTCCATCAGCTTGACCAGGGTGTCGATCGCCTCGCGCCCGAAGTCCCGCGCCCCGTCCTCGGGTGCGAGCGCGTACGCCTCGTCGATGAAGAGCACCCCGCCGCGCGCCCGGTCGAAGGCGGCCGCGGTGCGGATCGCGGTGGAGCCGATGTGTTCGCCGACCAGGTCCACCCGTGCCACCTCGACCAGGTGTCCGCGCTGGAGCACCCCGAGCGAGGCGAGGATCTCGCCGTACAGCCGGGCGACGGTGGTCTTTCCGGTGCCGGGTGCGCCGGTGAAGACCAGGTGGCGGCGCAGCGAGGGCGCCTTGAGCCCGGCCTGGCGGCGGCGCCGGCCGACCGAGATCAGGTCGATCAGCGTGCGCACCTCCTGCTTCACCGTGGCCAGCCCGACCAGCGAGTCCAGTTCGGCGAGCGCCTCCTCGGCCGGCCGGCAGTCCGGGATCGGCGAGATCGCCGCCGAACCGGCTGCGGCCGACGCCAACAGCGGGGCCACCGTGGTCAGTTGGGCGGTCCGCGGCGCGGGCACGTCGGTGGACCCGTACGACGACCCCAGCCCCGGACCGCGCCCACCTGCGGATCCCGGCCCCGCCCCGCCGCCGGGCGGGGCGGGAGCGGACGGCACCGGAGCCGCCCCGACGTCGTCCGAGATGCACCCCTCGGTGACCGGACCCGGCTCGGAGAACTCGAACCCGGCCCGCTGGTTGTGCTCCGCCCGGCAACGGGTGAGCTGGGTCCGGCAGCCGTCGATGATGTGGAAGCCGAAGCCCTTGCCCTGCGAGACCCGGCAGTCCTCGAAGGTGCCCCGCCCCTGGGCCGAGACGTACACCCCGGCGTCCGTGCTGGCCCGTACGGTGCAGGCGCGCAGCACCGGGTCGGCGCCCTTGGTGACGATCACGCCGGTGGCCACGTCGGAGATCTCGCAGTCGGTGAGCAGTCCGCCGCTGCCGTGGTCGCGGAACCAGAGCCCGGTGCCCGCCTCCTGCACCCGGCAGGAGGCCAGGGAGACGGTGGCCCCGCCGCTGACCGAGACCGCCGAGCTGCGGATCCGGCTGAACGAGCAGCCCTCGGCGGTGGCGGCGGAGTCCCGGTCGAGGACGAACAGGGCGTCCGGCAGGTCGTGCAGCGAGCAGTCGGTGAGGGTCAGCCGGGCACCGTCGCTGACCCAGAGCGCCGGGTACTCGCCGGTCGAGCCGTGGATCTCGCAGGACTCGGCGACCGCCTCGGTGCCCTGGTCCCAGACCGACAGCGCCCCGCGCCCGAAGTCCCGGACGGTGCTGTTGGCGAGGCTCAGCCGGGCGCGTCCGCGCAGGTCGGCGCCGTTCTCGGGCAGGTCGTGCACCCGGCAGCCGGTGAGCACCAGTTCGGCCTCGCCGTCCAGGGTGAGACCGTTGCCGGTGACCCGGTGGATCTCGCAGTCGACCAGCCGCCCGCCCGCCTGCGCCTCGGCCTGCACGCCGCTGCCGCGGATCTCGTAGATCTCGCAGCCGGTCAGTTCGGCGGCGCTGCCGGGGTCGGAGAGCAGGACGCCGGCGCCGGAGGCGTGGTGGACGCGGCAGCGGTCCAGGGCCGCGGTGGCGCCGCCGAGGACGGCCAGTCCGGCCTGGCCGGCGGCGGCGACCTCGCAGTCCTCGAAGGCGGCGGCGGTGTCCGGGCCGCGCAGCCGCAGCCCGAGCCCGCCCGGGTTGGTGACCACGCAGCCGCGCAGGGTCGGCCGGGCGCCGCCGGTGACCTCGATGCCGGTGGCCGAGCGGGTCTCCACCCGGCAGCCGCTGAAGGAGGGGGTCGCCTCCGGCCCGGTGACCAGCACGGCCGGGGTGGTGCTGTCGCCGCCCTCGACCACCAGGTCGCGTACGGTGGCGGCGGCGGTCACGGTGAGCGCCACCCCGGAGGGCGGGTCGATCCGGACCGTCCCCGGGCCCTGGGCCGGGACGATCGTCACCGGCTTGTCCAGCAGCACGTTCTCCCGGAAGGTGCCCGGGCGGACGGTCACCGTGTCGCCCGGTTCGGCGGCGGCCAGGGCCTCCGCGAGCGTGTCGTACTCGCCCGCGCGGCGACGCCAGCGGGATGCGCTGTCCTGGGTGACCCGGACCCTGTGCTCAGCCATGACGGTCTGTCGTCCCCACCTTCGTCGAGCCGGCGATCAACGGGCCGAACGCGCGGGGGTGCGCGGGCCGTCCGCCCACCGTAGCGCGCCCACGTGGGTGGTCCGGCCGCCCGCGGTCGCGCGGACACCGGTAGCGCTCAGCGCCGCCACAGGTTCCGACCACTTGTTTCAACGAGCGCGCACAGCGGTGGTTCCGTCCGGGCGCGCCGGTTTCGGAGTGCGGCGCGTGCCCGGCGCCGGTCCACGGGCCGATGCGCCCCGCCCTCCGGCACGGGCGGTCGGCGGTCGGCGGTCGGCATCCGATGGTCGGTGGTCAGTACTCGACCGTCGGCAGCCGGCGCGGAGGGTCGGCGGGAGCGGCCCACCCTCCCGGAGAACCGGCCCGAGCGCTCAGCGCCCGTCGGCGGGCCAGTGCGCCCCGTCCTCGAGCACCTCGAGCTCGTCGCCCAGCCGCAGCGTGCCGAGCTCGTCCCCCTCGACGCCGGCCGGCCGCTCGGGGATCAGGTTCTGCCCGAACGCGGCCTTGCGCAACAGCCGGTGGTGCCGGGCCAGGGTGCGCAGCGGCTCCTTGCCGCGCCGCTCGCCGGTCTCCTGGTCGGTGGTGGTGATCATGCAGCGGCCGCACGGCTTGACCACCTTGAAGGTGACCGAGCCGATCCGGATCCGGCGCCAGGTGTCCTCGGCCCACGGTTCGGTGCCGCCGATCACCACGCTCGGACGGAAGCGCTCCATCGGCAGGGTCTCGTGGCCGTCCGGGTTCTCGGCGGCGATCAGCTCGTTGAGGCGGTCCAGCGAGGCGGTGGTGGTGAGCAGCAGCGGATAGCCGTCGGCCATCGAGACGCTGTCGCCGGGCGCGCTGTACTCGGGGTCGACCGGCCGGGCGCGCGGGTCGTCAAGGTGCACCAGGCGGTAGTCGCCGAGGTGTTCGGCGATCCACCGGTGCGTCTCCTTGTCGGCCTCCGCGGCACGGAAGCGCGTTCCCCAGACCTCGACGTCGGCGAGCGGGTCGCCGGCCGCGACGGCGGGGGCGGGGACCTCGATCCGGGAGCCGTCGGGGGTGGTCAGGGTGAGGGCGCCGTCGGGCAGCAGTCCGGTCCGCACCCGTGCGAGGGCCGCGTCCTCACGCTGGCTGACGAAGCGTCCGTTCGCGTCGGCGAGCATCCAGCGACGGTCTCCGGCCAGACCCCAGGGTTGAACCACGGCGGTGTCCGGGCTCAGGCGGTACATCGACTTGACGGGGTAGACGTGGAGTCCGGTGAGGTGCATTCCTCCATCCTGCCAGCCTGCGGGGGTTCGCCGGGAATGCCCTCTAATGCGCACGGACCGCCCGGACGCCGTGGGGGGCGTTCCGGGCGGTCCGTGGATGACCCGTTTCTCCGTTCGCCCGGCGTACGGGGGGCGCCGGGTGCTGCTCAGGTGGTGCGGGTGCGGGCCGCGTGGGGGGACGGCCTCGGGGTGTCAGCGGCTCAGTAGCCCTGGCCCTGCTGCTGGTAGCCGCCCTGGAACTGGCCGGACTCGCCGTACGGGCCCGGGCGCTGCGGCTGCGTCGGGCGGACCGGCGCGACCGGCGCCATGGCCGGGCGCAGCTGGGCACCGCCGAAGGACTGGTCGCCGCCCTGGCCCTGGAAGCCGGGGCCGCCGGCGGCCGGACCGCCGAACGACTGCTGGCCGCCGAAGCCCTGCGGAGCGGCGGGCTGGCCCTGGCCGAAACCGCCCGGTCCGCCGGCCGGCTGCGCGCCGAAGGTCTGCTGGCCGCCCTGGGCGCCGATGAAGGTGTTCTGGCCGCCGAAGCTCTGGCCGCCGGTCGGCTGGTAGCCGCCTCCGGCGGTCTGGCTGAAGGCGGGGGTGCCGGGCTGCGGTCGCTGGTACGGCTGGGGGGCGCCGTAGCCGGGGACCGGAGGCTGGGGGGCGGCGTACGCCGGCGCGGGCTGCGCGGGGATGTACGCCGTGGCGGGGCCGGCGGAGGGGCCGCTGCTCGGGCCGGGGCCCAGGGCGAGGCGGGCGGGCGGCAGCGCGGGGAGGTTGCTGCCGGCGCTTTCGTACCCGTTGGCGTACCGGTTCTCGTAGGACGGGCCGAGGCCGGATCCGTAACCGGACGACAGTGCCGGCGGCAGGGCGGCCGGCACGTTGATGGGCGCGATCTGGGGGACGCCGCGCTCAGCCACGAGGCTGTCGTAGATCGGCGTGCCGGAGGAGTAGGACGGAGAGGGGTAGCCGACTCCGTCGTAGGAGCGGGGCGAGGTCATGGGGCATACGGTAAGCCCACAACGCGCCTGCTGAGGAGAGCGGGAGGGGGAGCAGTTCGAGTGTTTACACAGTCTTCGCTCGCACAAAGGTTTCGAAAGTAGGAAAGACGGACATTCCGGCGACCGGTTCCGGACAACCTTGGCACCCCGTCAGTGGTCGAACGGCGGCCGGACGGAGGCCCCGGAAGGCCTTGTGGTGACCGGCCGGTGGACGGTCGGGGGCCCTGCGGAGAAACTTTTCCCGGACAGGGCGTGCGCGGGCGCATTCGAGCCCCCGCCGAGCAGGCGACGGGGGCTCGTGAATGTTTCGGGAATAAAATTCCCGTCAGCTCTCCGGGGCCCGGTTCAGGCCCGCGACCTGGGCCGTCGGCCCGATGGCCGGCCGCTGATCAGGCGGCGGCCCGTCGCTGGTCCGGGTGTCGGCGCTCAGTGCGACTGCAGGGCCTGGGCCTGTGCGGGCAGGGCCGGCTTGCCGATCTCGGAGGTGCAGAAGGAGCACCGGGTCGCGGCGGCCGGGATGCTGCTCAGGCACTCCGGGCAGTCCACCTTCGCGGCCGGCGCGGGCTTGGCCGATTCGAAGCGGGACTGGAGCTTGCCGACCGGCAGCACCACGGCGAAGTAGATGACGGCGGCGGTCAGGACGAAGCCGATGACCGCGTTGACGAAGAGGCCGTACGGGAACCGGGTGCCGGCCACGTCGAAGGTCTTCTGGGTGAAGTCGCCGACGGCGCCGGACGCGACGCCGACCAGCGGGGTGAGGAAGGCGCTGACGAACCCGGTGACGACGGCGGTGAAGGCAGCGCCGATCACGATGCCGACCGCGAGGTCCACCACGTTTCCGCGCAGCAGGAAGCTGCGGAATCCCTTGAACACCGGGTGACTCCAAATCCGTACGGGGGAGGGGGAGATGGGGCGGCACGGCGGGTGCCGCCCCAGGCCGGACATCCTGCCGAGCGGGCCGGGCCGAGGTCCAACCGCGTTCACCCGAATCGGGTAACCGCCGCAGCGCCCCGCGTCCGTGGGCCCTGCGGGGCGGGGACGCTCCGCGTACCGGCCTTTCCCCGGTCGAACAGCCGAGCCAGCCGATTGGTCGGCCGCTCCAACTCGCCCCTGTGGCACCGCGTGTGGCGCCGCATGTGACACCGGCACGCGCCGGTCCGGGGCGGCGCCGACCCGGCGCGACAGGGTGGACCAGAGCGCGGCAGGGGGCGAGACGGGGCGTACAGCGGTCGCGTACGGCGCACGACGGCGGCCCCGTGGCGCACATCCGGTGTACAAGCGCGGGCGGATGGGCCACCATCAGGTTGCGCGAAGGGGATGTACCGGGCGGAGCACTGTGCCAAGGTCGGTCCATGCCCGACCATTTGTCGGCCGATCCGGCCGGAAACCGTCCGCGTGTCCTGCACCTGATCAGCGACTCACGCCGGGGCGGCGCGCAGAACTTCGCCCGTGACCTCCACCGGGAACTGGGCCGTCGGGGGCAGTCCTCCGCGCTGTGCGCCCTCGCCCCGCACCCGGCCGTCCCCTCCGGCCCCGGCGGGGCGGGCCGGGACTCCACCGGCCCCGGTTCCGCGGGCCGGAGCCCCGATTCCGCAGGTCCGGGCTCCGGGGCCGCGAGCCCGGACCCCGAGGCCGCCGGCCGGGCCGCCGTCGACTGCTCCGCCGCCGCCGGGCTGCGCTCCGCCGCCGTGCTGGGCCCCGGCCGGCTGCACCCGAGCACCCTGAGGGCGCTGCGCTCCGCCTCCCGCGCCGCCGACGTGGTGCTCGCCCACGGCTCGGACACCCTGGCCGCCTGCGCCCTCGCCCTGGCCGGGACCCGTACGCCCTTCGTCTACGTCTCGGTCGGCCACCCGCGCTACTGGACCGCCAACCGGTTGCGCCGGGTGCGCGGCGGCGCGCTGATGCACCGCGCGGCCGCCGTCACCACGCTCACCGACGAGGCGCGCGTCGTCCTGGAGGAGCAGTTCCGGCTGCCCGACGGGAAGGTGCACGTGATCCCCAACTCCCGTGCCGCCGAGAGCTATCCACCCGCCGACGGCCGGGACGACCGGCGCGCCGCTCGGCACGCGCTGGGCCTGCCGGCCGACGTGCTGCTGGTCGCCTGGATCGGGGCGATAGCCCCGGAGAAGCGGCTCGACCTGGCCCTCGACGTGCTCGACCGGCTGCCCGACGTCCGGCTCGCCGTCGCCGGGGACGGACCGCTGCGCGAGTCGCTGGCCCGCCACCCGGCCGCCGCCCGCGCCCACTTCCTCGGCCCGCTGCCCGACCCGGCCCCGCTCTACCGCGCCGCCGACGCGCTGCTGCTGACCAGCGACAGCGAGGGCGTGCCCGGCGCGCTGATCGAGGCGGCGCTGGCCGGGGTGCCCGCCGTGGCCACCGACGTCGGCTGGGTGCGCGAGGTGGTCCGGGACGGTGCCACCGGCGCGCTGGTCGCCCCCGGGGACCCGCTCGCCCTCGCCGAGGCGCTGGGCAAGGTGCTCGCGGTCAACCGGGCGGGCCTCGGCGCGGCGGCCCGGGCGCACGCGCTGGAGCACTTCGAGCTGGGCGCCGTCGTGGACGCCTGGCAGCAACTGGTCGCCGAGGTATGGACGGCGGGTCCGGAGGCCGCCCGCTGACCGGGGTGGCCAGGTGGGCCAGGGGTGCCATGCCGACCGGGGTGGCCGGGCCGACCCCGTCGGGTGGCCGGCCCGTCCGCGCGCCCGGCCCGGCTACGCCGTCCGGGCGAATCCGGCGCGGCCCGTGCGCAGCAACCGGCCGGTAGCGAACCGCCGCCAGCACACTGCCCGGTGTGAAATCGAAGTCGCTGCTGCGGTCCACCGTCCTGCTCGCCGTCGCCGTCGGGATTGCCGCGTCCCCCGTCCAGGCCGGCGCGATCACCCACCAAATCCCGTTCGGGGGCACCCAGTTCGTCAAGCTCGACCATCCGCAGCCGGTCCGTGAGAGCGTCCGGACCGAGGCGGTCGAGTTCTTCTGGTACGACTGCAGCCACTCCCAGGCGCTCGAACAGCCCCTGCGGGCCTGGGCGGAGAAGCACCGCGCCGATGTCGCGCTGCGCCGCATCCCGGCCGTCTGGCCCGGCAGTCCGGACGAGGCCGCGCAACGGAGCCACGCCCGGATCTTCTACACGCTGGAGCGCCTCGGCCAGGTCGACCGCCTCCAGGTCAGCGTCTTCCGCGCCGTGCACACCGAGCGGGTCGACCTCACCACCGAGGCCGCCGCCACCGACTGGGCCGCGCGGCAGGGCGTCGACGCCAAGGCGTTCGGTGAGACGTACCGCTCCGCCGAGGTGACGCGGTCGGTCGAGGAGGCCGCCGCCGACTTCACCCGCTACGGCGTCAACGAGCTGCCGACGGTCGTCGTCCAGGGTGAGTACCGCACCTCGCCGACCCAGGCCGGCGGGGTCGAGGCGATGCCCGAGGTGCTCGACCACCTGGTGCAGCAGGAGCAGGCGCGGGGTCACTGAGCCGGTGCTCCGGCCCTCGCGGTGACAGCGGATCAGCTCGCTCATGTGCCCTGCCCGGCAGGCGTCTTGTCCGAACAGCACCTTGCCTAACCATTCACATGCTGTTTAATGGTTAGCATGAGCGAGCTGATGATCCCTCACGTCCACCACCGCCACGTCGACGTCGACGGCCTGCGCGTCTTCTACCGCGAAACCGGCCCGCTCGGCGCCCCCGTGCTCCTGCTGCTGCACGGCTTCCCGTCCTCCTTCCACCAGTACGCCCGGCTGCTCGACGCGCTCGGCACCCGCTACCGCCTGATAGCCCCCGACTACCCGGGCTTCGGCCACAGCGACAGCCCCGCGCCCGACGCCTTCACGTACCGCTTCGACGCCCTCGCCGACGTGATCGAGGGCTTCTGCCTCGCCCTCGGCCTGGACCGCTTCGCGCTGTACGTCTTCGACTTCGGCGCCCCCGTCGGCCTGCGCCTGGCCACCCGGCACCCGGAGTGGATCACCGGCCTGGTGGTCCAGAACGGCAACGCCTACGAGGAGGGACTCTCCGACCAGGCAAGGGAGTTCATCGCGAACAGGCGCGGCGTGCCGGGCGCGGAGCTGGCCGCCCGCTCGATCCTCACCCCGGACGTCACCCGCGGCCAGTACGAGGGCGGCACCGGTGACCCGAGCCTGGTCGCCCCCGACGGCTGGACGCTCGACCAGCACTTCCTCGACCTGCCCGGCCGCAAGGACATCCAGGTCGAACTCGCCCTCGACTACTTCTCCAACGTCGAGCTCTACCCCGCCTGGCAGGCCTGGCTGCGCGCCGACCAGCCGCCCACGCTGGTGCTCTGGGGAGTGGGAGACCCGTTCTTCACCGAGGCCGGTGCGCGCGCCTACCTGCGTGACCTGCCCGGGGCCGAGCTGCACCTGTTCGACACCGGGCACTTCGCGCTGGAGGAGAAGCTGCCCGAAATCGCCCCGCTGATCGACGACTTCCTCGCGCGGATCGAGAAGTAGCCGACCGGTGCGGGGCGTTCGGGGGCGGGAGGCTCAGGCGGTTCGGGCGTGTTCAGAGCCCTTCGGCGTGCTTCAGTCGCGGCGCAGCAGGTAGGTGACGAAGCCGAGCGTCCCCCGGTAGCCGTGCAGCCACCCGGTGCGGTGCCGGTCCGCCGCCTCCCGGGCGGCCGCCGCGTCCGGGTGGTCCGGGTGGTCCAGCGCCCACTCGGCCAGCGATCCCGTCCAGGCGAACTCGTACTCGTCCCACTCCTGTTCGGTGCTGACAAGCCCGAACACCGGCGTCCAGCCCTCCGCGAGGACCCGCCCGGTGGTCGTCGCGAGATCCGCGAAGTCCTCCCGTGCCGCGCCCAGTCCGTCCAGCGCCGCCCGGGACGGCTCGCGCTGCCAGAACCCCTCGCCGACCAGCAACCGGCCGCCCGGGGCCAGGAGTTCGCGGGCCGCGGCGAGCGTCGGCAGCAGGCCGCCGAACGCGTGGGTGGCGCCGACGCACAACACCAGGTCGAAGGGCTCCTCCGCGGTGAACTCCCGTGCGTCCAGGTGGTGCAGGCCGATCCGGCGGGCCACGCCCAGCGCGGCCGCGGACTCCCGGGCCCGGGTCAGCGCCGCCGCGTCCAGGTCCATGCCCGTCGCCCGCCAGCCCGGGCCGGCGGCCAGCGCCCGGAGCAGCCAGGCGCCCTCGCCGCAGCCCAGGTCCAGGGCCCGGCCCTGCTCCGTCCCGGCCATGGCACGGTCCAGCAACCGGGCCACCGAGCCGTCCGCCAGCGGGGCCGCGATCGGGTGGTGGGCATGGGCGAGGCGGGAGATCTGCTGACGGTCCATCCGAGCAGTATGGATCGGGGCGGTGCGGCGCGCAGCGGGTTTCTCAGGCCCGGGAGTACGTCCGCCCCTTCCACGCCGAGCCCCGGCCGCGCCAGTGCTGTACGGCCGAATCCACCGTCATCAGCAGGTACAGCCCCGCGGTGAACGGCAGCAGCAGCACGGCCGCGGCCGGCTGCCCGTAGTACCGGACCATCGGCAGGTACGTGCCCGCCATCAGCGCCCACGCCGCCCCACCCGCCGCGGCCACCGCCGGCGCGCCCGCCACCAGCCCGGCCACCGTCGCCACCGGCGGCACCAGGTACACCAGCGCCAGCCCCAGCACCGTCCCGAGCAGCAGCGCCGGCGAATGCCTGAGCTGGGCGTACGCGCTGCGCGACACCATCCGCCACAGCTGCTCCAGCCGCGGGTACGGACGCACGCTGTCCACGTCGTCGGCCAGACCCAGCCAGGTCCGGCCGCCGGTCGACTTCACCGCCCGGGCCAGCGACACGTCGTCGATCACCGCGCCACGGATCGCCGCCACCCCGCCCGCCCGCTCCAGTGCCTCCCGCCGCACCAGCGAACAGCCGCCGGCCGCGGCCGCGGTCCGGGCACCCGGACGGTTGCTCCGGCGGAACGGGTACAGCTGGGCGAAGAAGTACACGAAGGCCGGCACGATCAGCCGTTCCCAGCCGGTCTCCACCCGCAGCCGGGCCATCTGGGACACCAGGTCCAGGCCGTTGCTCTCGGCGGCGGCCACCAGCTCGGCCAGCGAGTCCGGGCCGTGCGCGATGTCGGCGTCCGTCAGCAGCAGGTACTCGGCGTCCGGACCGGCCAGCTCCACGCCGTGCCGCAGCGCCCACAGCTTGCCGGTCCAGCCCGGCGGCAGCGGGGGAGGGGTGGTGACGGTGAGCTCCAGCCCGTCGATCGTCCGCAGCTCCGCCGCCAGCGCGCCGGTGTCGTCCGAACTGTGGTCGTCCACCAGGATCACCCGGGCCCGCCCCGGGTACTTCTGCGCCAGCAGCGTCGGCAGGCTCACCGGGACCACCGAGGCCTCGTCCCGGGCCGGCACCACGACCGCCACCTGCGGCCAGCGGACCGGCGGGCGACGCGGCGGCAACCGAATGTCGGTGCGCCAGAACGAGCCGTGGCAGCACGCCAGCCAGAGCCAGACCAGCAGGGAGAACGCGGCGATCCACAGCAGGACGGTCACCCCGGCAGTCTGCCGCAGAACCGGGCCCGACGGGCGGATCGACTAAAGTCTTGAGCCGTGAAGATCGCACTGATGGACTCCGGAATCGGCCTGCTGGCCGCCGCCGCCGCCCTTCGGAAGCAGCGCCCGGACGTGGATCTGGTGCTCTCTTCCAACCCGGCCTCGATGCCGTGGGGGCCCCGTACGCCGGAAGAGGTCACCGAGCTGGCCCTCGGCTGCTGCCGGGCCGCCGCCGCGCTCGAACCCGACGCGCTGGTGATCGCCTGCAACACCGCCTCCGTCCATGCGCTCGCCACCCTGCGGGCCGAGCTGGAGCCCGGGCTGCCGGTGGTCGGCACCGTCCCGGCGATCAAGCCCGCCGCCGTGCGGGGCGGCCGGGTCGCCATCTGGGCCACCCCGGCCACCACCGGCAGCGCGTACCAACGCGGGCTGATCCGCGACTTCGGCGGTTCGGCGGACATCACCGAGGTCGCCTGCCCGGGCCTCGCGGACGCGGTCGAGCACGGCGACGACGAAGCCGTCACGGCCGCCATCGCCGACGCCGCCGCCCGGACGCCGGCCGGCACCGACGCCATCGTGCTCGGCTGCACCCACTACGAACTCGTCGACGACCGCATCCGCGCCGCCGTCGCCCCGACCGCCGCCCCGGGGCTCACCCTGCACGGCTCGGCCGACGCCGTCGCCGCCCAGGCCATCCGCCGCGTCGCCGACCCCACCCGCACCGGCTCCGGCACCCTCACCGTCCTCCACGCCGGCACCCCTGCCCACCTCCCCCCGGCCGCCGCCCTCTACCCCCAGGGCAACGCCCTCGCCACCCTCATCGGCTGACCGCGCGAGAAGTCGGCCCGGCCGACTTCCCACGCAGCCCGCTCCCTGAAGCCCTTCTGGTCGGTCGCACGGGAAGTCGACCCGGCCGACTTCTGGTGCAACGACTGCCCCGAACCGCCCCGCCTCCCCAGGGTGAGCGTCTGGTCGCCAGGGCCTCTACGCGCATAGAGCCGCTGGGCATGGGATCCGGCCCGCCGACAGTCGGCGCACGGGAAGTCGATCTGGCCGACTTCTCGCGCAACGACCGCTTCGAGCGGCACCACCCCCGACTCAAGCGGCCAATCGCCCCTGGCCTCTACGCGCATAGAGTCCCCGGATGCGGGCTCGTGCCCGGCTTGCTTGCATGGGAAGTCGGCCCAGTCGACTTCCTGCGCCATGCCCGGATGCAACGGCTGGGCAGCCCGGCTCCTGGAGTCTGTTGGTCGCTAGCCCTGGGCTTGCTGGTGCACAGGAAGTCGGCCCGGCCGACTTTTCGCGGAGTCGCCGCTTCGAATCGCGCAGAAAGTCGGCCGGCCCGACTTTTCGTGCAGCGAGCGTTCCGGGCTTCCCGGCGGCATACGGGAGGTTCGTCCGGTCGAGCGTCGGTGCCGCGCTGAGATGCTGCAGCTAGACGGCTCGCGGCCCCGAGGCTGCTGATTGCGAGCCCAGGTCCCGCCTGCGCGCGCGAGAAGTCGGCCAGGCCGACTTCCTGTGTGGCGGCCGCGCTCGCCAAGCCCGTTGAGCGTGCGCTTGCTGTGGCCTCTTGGGGCACGCCGGAAGTCGGGCGGGCCGACTTCTGGGGTGGGTTTGTGCCGGAAGTTGAGTGCGTGGAGTCGACTTTTTGCGGGGGCGGGGGTGGCATTCCGGGCGCCCGAAATGACTTGGCTGGGCGCGCGAGAAGTCGGCCCGGCCGACTTTTGGTGCGGGATTGGCTCGAGTGATTGGTTGCTTTGGGGATGGGCTGCCGGGGTGCGCGCCGCACAGGAAGTCGACCCGGCCGACTTCCTGTGCGGCGTGATGGCGCCCGTTGCTAGGCGACGGCCTGGCGGCGCCAGCGGCGGTAGGCGGGTTCGAGGCCGGAGAGGATGGTGTCGAAGCGGCGGGTGCTGGTGGTGGAGTCGACCTGGAGGCGGCTGATCTGGAGGGGATGGGAGGGGAGCCGGGGGCCCAGGCGGTGGTCGGAGAGGAAGCCGAGTCGGTAGCCGAGCTCCTGCAGGACGGTTTCGGCGCGGACGTCGTGGCCGCCGTCCGGGTAGGCGAAGGCGATCGGCGGTTCGCCCAGCCAGCGGGTGAGGGCCTCGTGGGCGCCGGTGATCTCGGCGCGCACGGTGTCGTCGTCGCAGCGCCCGAGGCACGGGTGCCCCTGGGTGTGGTTGCCGATCGCGACGCCCCCGTCCCGCAGGGCGAGCAGGTCGGCCGGGGTCAGCTGCTCCTGGCGGGGTGGCCGACGGTCGGCGCTGACCCGCAGTTCGTGCAGACTGCGCCGCCGGTCCGGGTCCGGCATGGCCTTGAGCCGCCGGAGCAGCTGGGACGGGTGTCCGCAGTCGAGCGAGCGGGCCCGGCCCCCGTGCCGGGCGAGGAAGTCGGCCTCGTGCCACCAGAACGGCCGTTCGGTGCCGATGAGCTCCGAGATGACGAACGCGGTGGCCGGAATGCCCCGGGCGTCGAGGGCGGGCAGGGCGTGGGTGAGGACGCTCCGGTCGGCGTCGTCGAAGGTGACCAGGACGCTCCGGGGCGGCAGCGGCCGCCGTTCGGTCACGGCCTGGAGGACCGCGCCGAGCGAGACCGGCGTGGCGAGCCGCTGGAGCCGGTCGAGCTGGGCGCCGAACGAGCGGTGGTCGGTCACCCCGTGGTACGCGAGCACCGCGAGCCGTTGGGCGGCCAGGGCCCGGAACAGCGGCTGGACGGGGGCGAACCGCAGCCATTCGCCCCGAGCGTCCTGCTGTTCCGTGTCGACGGCCGCCCGGTGACGGCCCCCGCCGTCCAGGTGCGTGCCGTGGCGGTGCTCCTCGCGCCGACGGTCGCCGTGCAGGAGATCGCCGCCGAGCTGATCGCCGCGAAGGTGATCGCCGTGCGGACGGTCGGTGGGCCGGCCGGTGCCGTGCCGGTCCGCCGACCACCCGACGGTCAGGGGCAGCGCGCGCATGCGGGGTGCCGGCCGGGCGCGGGCCATGGAGATCGATGTACTGGACTGGGACTGCGGCACGGTTCCCCCTCGTTCGCCGAGCGGCGTGGCGGTACCGCCGGAGGACGGAGCCCGGCCTCCGACTCCAGGGGCGGCGGCTCCGCTCCTGGATATTCCTGTTCTCGGTGGGGGGTTCACACCCGTCCCTCGAACGGCTCCTGGATCACTCAATGCCATTGAGACCGCTGCACCGGACGGATGGTTGTACCGGGGGGACGAGGATTTTTCGTGGACTGATTGTGGAGCCGGAATGCACGCCCGGACGCCTCGGACACACTTCGGGGCGGGCCCGGCGTGCCGCTGACCAGCCCGGATCCCCCGGTTGCGCAGCGTGTCCGGACCTTCACTCCCTGCGGGCTGCCACCCGCGCCGCCCCGGGGTACCTTGGGCTCATGGCAGATGCGGACCGTGACCCCTTCCACCTCCACGGGGCCTCCCGGATGGCTCGCGCGTGCAGCGGCGGAGCCCTGGTCACCCACCAGGTCCCGCTGACGGTGGTGGGCCTGGCCTGCCTGGCGCTCGGCATCGTCGTGGCCGTGTTCGTGCCGGACAGTGACGGGCCGGCCTGGGCGATGGCGGTGGCCGGTTGTCTGGCCGCGGGCGTCCTGCTGCTCGGCCGGATCGCCTTCGGCGTGTTCCGCGACCGGCGCCGCGCCGCGCTCTGACGGCGCCCCGGCCGGCGTACCGGCCGTACGGTCGGCGGGTTCCGTCCGGGCGTTGCCCCCACCCGTAACGTCGATCGCTCTCGGAATTCCGAAACGGCCGATCGAGCGAAATTGGTCAGACCGACTGAATATCGTCCAGTCGGACAATCTCAGGCCCTCTTCTTTCACCATTCCCGGACGACAGCTTCATCCCGCCTCTACTGTGAAGGCGTTCTTCCGGCTCGAAGCGCCGTGGAGGTGGAGCGATGAGCGGTAGACCGGATCGCGCCGCGGCCGTCTCGTGAGACGCGCCGGCGACCTCGCCGTCGCCGCCCTGGCCGCGGTCGTCGCACTGCCGCTGGCCCTGCTGATCGCCGTCCTGCTCCGCTGCGGCACCGGCGGCCCGGTCCTCCAGCGGCAGATCCGGACCGGCCGGCACGGCCGCGAGTTCCAGCTCCTGCGCTTCCGGACCGGAGGGGACGGCCGGCTCACCGCCCTGCTGCGGCAGTCCGGTCTGGACGAGCTGCCGCGGCTGTGGAACGTGGCGCGCGGCGACATGGGGGTGATCGGGCCCCTGCCGGTCGGCCCGGACCAGGCGGCGCACTACTCCCGCCGGGAGCGCCGCCGGCTCGCCGTCCGGCCCGGCCTCACCGGCTGGGCCCAGCTGCACGCCCTGAGCCGCGGCCGGACGCCCCGCCCGCTCAGCCGCCCCGAGTGGGCGGAGCTCGACCTCTGGTACGTCGAGCACCGTTCGTTCGGGCTCGACCTGCGCATCCTCGGCCTCACCGTGCTCGCCCTGCTGCGGCCCGACACCGGCCGGGCGCACCGGGTCGGCCCGGAGCCGCCCCGATAGGCTGCGGCCCATGGCTATTCCCCCCTTCCTCGCCGAGCTCCGCGCCATCGTGGGAACCCGCCCGCTCTGGCTGAGCGCCGTCGTCGCCGTCGTGCTGGACGACCGCGACCGGGTGCTGCTCGCCCGCCGGGCCGACGACGGCCGGTGGGCGCCGGTCGGCGGCATCCTCGACCCCGGGGAGCAGCCCGCCGACGGCGTGGTGCGCGAGTGCGAGGAGGAGACGGGGGTGGTGGTCGTGCCCGAGCTGCTCGCCTCGGTCACGGTCTCGCCGCAGGTCACGTACCCGAACGGCGATGTGACGCAGTACCTGGTGCTGACCTTCCGCTGCCGCGCGGTCGGCGGCGAGGCGCGGGTGAACGACGACGAGTCGCTGGACGTCGGCTGGTTCGGGCTGGACGAGCTGCCGCCGATGATCGAGAGCGAGCACGAGCGGCTGCGCCACGCGCTGGAGTGCGAGGGTCCGGCGGTCTTCACCTGGGAGGGCAAGGAGCGCCCCTGAGCCCGGGGGCGGGCCCATCACGGCCCGCCGCAGGTCCTCAACCACCCTCCCCGCCGGGTCAGCCCTTGTACTGCCGGTAGGCCTCCTCCGCCGCGTCCAGCACCGCGGCCAGGTCCCCGCCCGCCGTGGCGGTGGCGGTCGCGGCCACCGCGCCCTCGACGAACGGGGCGTTGGCGAACCGGACCGGGAAGGGCAGCCCGTGCTCGTCCGCGTCGGCCAGCAGCGCGCGGACGGTGGTGACCGCCCCGCCGAGGTCGGCGAGCACCACCACGCCGTGGCCCTGGTCCACCCGCCGGGTCGCGGCGGCCACCAGGACGGCGCTGATGCCCGGTCCGTCCGACGGGTCGCCGCCGGTCGCCGCGACCGGCGCGGGGGAGTCGGATCCGGTCAACGCGAGCGCGAGGGAGCGTACGGCGGTGGCCAGTTCCTGGCTGTGCGAGACCAGGACGATCCCGACCCGCCCGTGGGTGGCGGTCCGGGCGGGGGTCGGCCGGGGCAGCTGGGTGGGTGAGGGGGGCGTCCGGGGTGCCGGGGGATGGGCCGAGGGGGCGTCGGAGATGGGGATGACGTCGGCGCGGGTGCCGTCCCGGCGGCTCATCGGCTGCTCCCTCGAACGGGTCGGTCGGTGGATCGTTCTGGCAAGGCGCGCTCGGTCGAACCGGTCATCCCGGTCGGTCAGGGCGGTGCGGCGGAGCGGCCCGGGCCCCGGCACCTCCCGGGCCGGGCCGGGGAAGCGGTCGTACGGCGCCCTGGCAGCACTCTGGCAGCTGCCCGCCGCCCCCGCCGGTCGGGACACGCCTCGACCCGTCCTCCGGTCGCGCCCGTCCCCGCCCGGAGGAGTCCTCGTCAACCCGCTGACCGGGGCCGGGCGGTGTGGCTAGGCTGGCCCAGGAACGCCGTCGGGAGGAGATCGGTCAGTGGGATCCAACAGCGGGACGGACACGGAGGTCAGCGTGGTGCAGCCGGATCTGGCGCCGAACGGGAAGCCCAGGGTGGACTTCACCGGGGCGGAGTGGCTGTGCAGCAGCCAGGGTGTCGGCGACGTGCAGATCGCCTTCGTGGACGGCTACATCGGGATGCGGGACGGCCGCCAGGAGGACGGGCCGGTCCTGGTCTTCACGCCGGGCGAGTGGCGGGCCTTCGTGCTCGGCGCCCGGGACGGCGAGTTCGACCTCACCTGAGCCGAGGCGCGCGGAGCCCGTCGGCGCCGAGCCGGCGCCCGGCAGCACGGGAGCGGACCCCCGGTCGACGGGGGTCCGCTCCGTAGACGATCTTTCGGGTCCGAAACATCACAACTGATGATCCATTGAGCGTGCCCCGTCAGAATTTCTGTTGACTGTTAGACAAACGCAGCTCAGAGTAAGAGCACGGGCAGACGCCGTGCCCACCGCCCCCACGCGGCCAGACACGGCGCCTGCTGTGCGGCCCGGCAGTACTGCCAGGCCATCCTCCCAGTCATCCCCTGCGCACCGGGGTGCGTCGGCCGGTCCCGGCCCCGAGATGGGGCCGGCAGTCGCCGGGAGGTTGGCGCCGAAGCCGAGAGCGACTCGGATGACGGCACCGGTGCTCGGGACCCGCACGCCCCCACGCGGCGGCGTCCCGAGCAGATCCACGGGAGCGACGGGCCGGGGCCCCGCGGATCTGGCTTGTGAAACTTGGAACTGTTGGCTTGTGTGTTCGTGCTGTGTGCGACGACGAAGCTGGGTGCTCGGCGGTTCGGCACGACAAGTGCACAGTGAGGGAAACGCGTGTAGGGCCGCGTTGCGACATGCCGTCCCCCCGGAGGGTGAAACCCAGAACGGCTGTCGTGCTGAACCGAACGTAGCCCGGACGGTTGCTCAGAGTCAACATTGGTCTCTGAGCGTCGATCTCCCGGCCACCCCCCGGCGGTGCCCCACCCACCTCGCGAACGCGGTGTGCCGGACACGTACGATGTTCCCATGTCTTTTCTCCGCCGTCGCTCCGGACAGCCCGCCGGCCCGGACTTCGACGTGCTCGCGATGGACCCGGGCGACTGGCCCGGTGACTTCGGTGCGGCCATGATGACCGGCCCGGACGGCTCCTGCCAGGGGATTTTCCTGCGCTACGACCTGTTCGGCGGCAGAGGTCCGGCGATGTTCATCGGCAACCTCCCCGAGGGTTCGCCCGCCCGGGAGACCGGCGACGAGGTGCCCTTCGAGGTGCGGCAGCTGCTCGCGGCGCTGGAGAACGACGAGCCGGTCGAGTTCGTCTCGGCCGAGGACTTCCCGGTGATGCTCGGGGACGACCTGCTGATCGTGAAGAAGGTCAAGGTCAGCGAGGAGCGCGTGTTCTGCGCCCAGTTCGGCCGCAGCGACGGCGTCCTGGTCACCGTCGCGTCCTGGGACCGACCGATTTCGGACGACCTGTATCAGCTGCTGAAGCCGCTCCCCGCGGACATGTTCCAGCAGGGCTGATCCCGCCGGGGCCGGCCGGCTCCGCCCGGGGGTCGGACGCTGCTTGACGGTATCGATCAACGGTTCGTACAGTCGCGAACATGCCGTGCCGCCTTCCGTTGCTGACCCGTCGCAGGCATCTGGACCTGCGGCGCACCGCCAGCGCGGCGTGTCCGGGCCGCTGAGGGGGGATTCGTCCCCCGGCGGCGGGCGATCGGCCGGGTGTCCGGTCGGCGCCGGGACCAGGGGCGGGCCGTGAGCCGGCCTCCGGGGCCGCCGATCGCCACCGCGCGCCCGTACGGCGTGCCGCCCGCACCTGCCGAGCCCACGTTGCCGCCCGGAGGCACAGCATCATGACCACTCGCGCCGCCAACCGTTCGACCGCCGAGCGTTCGTCCGAGGACCACGCGTCCGACGACCGCCCCGCCGACAACCGTTCGCCCAGGAGCGCGTCCGCCGGACGCCGTTCGCGGACCGCCGCTCCGGCGGCGGGTTCCGAACCGACGGGTTCCGGCCATCTCGAATCCACCGGTTCCACACCCACAAGTTCGGCCCCCGGCGGCGCGGCACCCGACCGGAGCGCGGTCGAGACCGCCCTCGCCGGACTGCCCCGGGTGGTCGACCTGCTGGCTGCCCGCGCCGAGGAGCACGACCGCGACGCGACCTTCCCGTACCAGGGGATCGAGGCCGTCCACGAGGCCGGACTGCTCACCCTCACCGTCTCCGAGCGGTACGGCGGTCCGGGCGGAACGCTCGCCGACACCGTCCGGGTGCTGTCCCGACTCGGCCGCGGCGACGCCTCGGTGGCCGTGGTCACCGCCTTCACCCTGCTCCAGCACGCCGAGCAGGCCCGCCGGGCCGACTGGCCGACGGCCGGCTACCGGCGGCTGCTCACCGAGTCCCGGCGCGGCCCGGCGCTGGTCAACACGCTGCGGGCGGAGCCCGGTGCCGGGGCGGGCGAGCTGCCCGGCACGGTCGCCCGACGGGACGGTGACGGCTGGCTGCTGACGGGCCGGAAGACGTACTGCACGGGAGCCGAGGCGCTCGCCTGGATGGCGGTGACCGCGCGGACCGACGAGGAGGAGCCGCGGATCGGCACCTTCCTGGTCCGCGGCGAGAGCGAGGGCCTGGAGATCGACCCGACCTGGGACCAGCTCGGGCTGCGGGCCAGCGCCAGCCACGACGTGGTGCTGGACGGGGTCCGGGTGCCGGGCGACCTCGCGCTCGGCCTGACGAACGGTCGCCGGACGGCCCGTCAGAGTGCCGACGCCGACGCCGAGCTCTCGTCGGCCTGGCACGACCTGGCCCTCTCCGCCGTGGCGATCGGGGTCGCCCGGGCCGCCGAGGCGTGGCTGATCCGCTTCCTCAACCAGCGCACCCCGGCCAATCTGACCGAGCCGCTCGGCACCCTGCCCCGCTACCGGACCGCCCTCGGCGAGATCGAGGCCCAGCTGATCGGGGCCGAGGAACTGGTCGAGGGCCTGGCCTCCCGGGTGGACCGGGGCGACCAGGAGGCCGTCGCCCGGACCGGTCCGGCCCACCTGCTGGCCACCCGGGCCGCGACGGCGGTGGTCCAGCAGGCCGTCGCCCTCACCGGCAACCCCGGCCTGAGCCGGCGTCACCCGCTGGAGCGCTACCTGCGGGACGTGCTCAGCAGCCGGGTGCACCTGGCCCCCGACGAGACCGTCCTGGAGGCCGCCGGCCGGGCCGCCCTGGAGCGGGGCGCCCGGCCGTAGGGCCCGTCGTCGAACTCCCGGGCCCGGCGGGTCCTGACGGCGGTCCGACGGGCCCCGGCGGTGGCTCAGCGGGTCCCGACCGCGGCGCGGACGGCCCGGCGGGCGAGCGCCGCGTCGTCGTAGAGCCGGCGGATCATGATCCGCTGCTCCTCGCCGGCGCCCGGAACGTCGTACAGCCGGATCTCCCGCATCAGCACCAGCACCAGGTTCACCAGGAACGCGTCCCGGGCCAGCGTGCCGCCGCTCTGGGCGAGTTGGCTGATCTGGCGGCGTGCCGCGGTGTCCCCGGACAGGACGCTCCAGAGCACCGCCAGGTCGTAGCCGGGCAGGTACCAGCCGGCCTGCTCCCAGTCGACCAGCACCGGTCCGGACGGCGCCAGCAGCATGTTGCTGAGCAGGGCGTCGCCGTGGCAGAGCTGGAGCGGGGTGCTGCCGAGGCCGTGCAGCAGGCCGCGGACGTCGCCGGCGTCCCGGTCGGTGAGCTGGCCCACCGAGTGGTAGCGGGAGATCTCCAACTGGTAGTCCAGGCGCGGCTGGAAGACGTCGGTCGGCGGCCGCCACAGGTTCAGCGTGCGGACCGCGGTGAGCAGCGCCCGCACCTCGCCCGGGGTGGGCGCGTTGACCGGGTGGCGCTCGCGGGCCGCCGGGCGCCCCGGGACACGCTCCATGACCAGCACGCACCGGTCGTGGTCGGCCGCCACCAGCCGGGGCAGCCGCACCGGCGGACGGTGCCGGACGAACGCCCGGTAGACCGCCACCTCGTGGTGGAAGTCGGCCACCAGCTGCTCGAAGTACTCACTCCGCACCGCCTGCGGCGCCAGGCACTTGGCGACCACCGGAGCCCGCCCGATGGTGCCCGCCACCAGGATGTGGCGGCTGCCCTCGCGCAGGACCTGGCGCGGGGTGAACGCGGGACATATCCGCGAGACGCCCGCGAGCGCCGCCCGGACCGCCGGGGTCTGGAGCGCCGACGGGTCGATCCGCTCCGGGCCGCCGCCGACGGGCAGGCCGGGCCGCCGGGCCCGCAGCACCTGGCCGTCGGCCTGCCGGGCCAGCGGCATCCGGCCGCCGCCCGGCAGGGCGGTCTCGGGGGCGCGCAGGCCCAGCGCGGTACGGCCGGCGGGGCCCAGCGCCGTACGGCCGGTCGGGACGACCCGGGTGTCCGTGGCCCGGCCCTCGGCGCCGCGCGGGACCGCGGGACGGCTCGCCGGGGGCACGGCCCTGGGGCCGGTGCGGCCGGCGGCTGCGGTGGGGGGGCGCAGCGCTGGGCGGGTCGCGGTGGGCGTGGGGGTCGTCGCTGAGGAGTACATGGGCTGAGGGAGGTCCCTTCCGGTCCGTCGGCGGGTGCTTGCCCCGCGGGGGCGGGGGAGGGCCGGTGCCGTGTGCTTCCTGGCGTGACGGCGGCCCTGCGGGTGGTGCGGTACGTCGTGCGGTGCGCTGCTCCGCGCGGTACCCCGTAGCGGTGCGGTCGGTGGTGCGCGGGCGCCGGGCACGGACGCGGGGTCAGGAACCCCTGGTCGGCGGTGCTCCGGCCGTCCGCACCCTGGGGAATGCGGTCGGCCGGACTGCCGTGGCCGTGCCCGGCGCTCCCGCGCCACCCGGCCGCGCCACCCCCTCGGGTGAGGACCGGGAGCGCCCCGTGCCACCGTCGGGGGACAGCCCCGACGCTGGTGGGACACCGCCCGACCCGGGGGGCGAGGTGGCGCACCCCTACAACACACCCGTCGGGCACTGGCTTAGTAGTCTGGCGGGCCCTGGCGAACGGTGGCGAATGCTCGCCCGGCACTTGCCCAAGCCTCTAGCCTCGGATCAGCCGAGGAACCTGGGGGCTTCGTTGAGCAGGGAACCCAACACCCGACTGGCCGACCTGTTCGTCCTGACCGGATGGTCGAAGGGCGAGCTGGCGCGGCTGGTCAACCGTCGGGGTGCCGCGATGGGGCAGCTGCAGCTGTCCACCGACACGTCGAGGGTACGGCGTTGGATCGAGCAGGGGGAGATCCCGCGCGATCCGGTGCCGAGGGTGCTGGCGGCCGTGTTCACGGAGCGGCTCGGCCGTGTCGTCACCACTGAGGACCTCGGTCTGGAACGACACCGGCCCACCAGGTCCGGAGCGGACGCGTCCGCAGCAGTGCCGTGGTCGCCGGATCGAACAGCCGCGGTCCTCACCGAGTTCACGGGAATGGACCTCATGCTGAACCGACGTGGATTGGTGGGCGCCGGAGCCGCGCTCACGGCCGGGGCGGTCATCGCCGACTCGCTGAAGGGCTGGCTGGGCGGGGACGCGGTCGCGTACGCGGCCTCCGTCCCAGGGCCTCGACAGGCGGTCGCCGGGGGCGGAGCGCACCCGGCGGCGGACATGTACGACGCGGGCCCGGTCGGGCTCGACGAGGTGGAGTCGCTGGAGCACTCGGTACAGGTGTTCCGGGCCTGGGACGCGGCCCGCGGCGGCGGGTTGCAGCGCAAGGCGGTGGTCGGTCAACTGAACGAGGTCGGCGGCCTGTTGACGCACCGGCACGCACCGGCGGTGGAGCAGCGGCTGTGGCTGGTCGCGGCCAACCTGGCGGTGCTGGCGGGCTGGATGTCGCACGACGTGGGGCTGGAGCCCACCGCCCAGAAGTACTTCATGATCGCGGCCGACGCGGCCAAGGAGGCCGGCGACCGGCCACGGGCCGGCGAGGCGATCTCCCGGGCCGCGCGGCAGATGGTGCACCTGGGCCGGGCCGACGAGGCGCTGGACCTGATGTCGGCGGCCAAGGCGGCCGGCGGACGGCTGCTGCCCAGAACGCGCGCCATGCTCAACACCGTCGAGGCGTGGGCGCACGCCTCGATCGGGCACTCCCAGGACACCTACCGTCTGCTCGGGGAGGCCGAGGACCTGTTCACCGAGGAGGCGCCGGAGCCACCGCCCTCGTGGATGCAGGTGTTCGACGAGGCCGAACTGCGCGGCATGCAGGCCCTGGTGCTGCGCACGCTCTCCGAGCACGACCCGGGGGCGGCCCCCGAGGCCCGTCGGCACGCGGAGCGGGTGATCACCCTGCGGGAGGGGACCGGGCAGCTGCGGTCGGCGCTGTTCGACCGGATCACCCTGGCCTCGGTGCACCTGCTCACCGGCGAGCCGGACGCGGCGCGGTTCCAGGCCAAGATGGTGATGAACCTGATCGGCCAGAACTCCTCGCACCGGACCTGGGACCGGCTGCGCGAGATGTACCGGCTGACCGCGCAGTACCGGGGGCTGCCCGTGGTGGACGAGCTGCGGGAGGAGCTGGGCCGGGCGCTGCGGGCGGCGGACGCCAAGAACCGGCGCCGGTTGACCTGACGGGCCCGCGGACGTACGGGCCCGGGCCGGGCCTTCGGGCGCGGTGCGGCGGGGCGGGGGTTGTGGGCTCGGGGTGAGAGGGGCCGTGCGCTCAGTGCGGCGGGGCCGGGCGGAGCAGCATGCGCAGCGCGACGACCGTGCCGTCGGTGCCGAGGACGGGCTCGCCCGCGCACTCGACGCCGTCGTAGCGCCCGTCGGGCCGGCGGACCCGCAGGGTGCCGGCGGCGCAGCGGCCGTGCACCAG
The DNA here is from genome assembly GCF_042789775.1 of Kitasatospora sp. NPDC056800. NCBI lineage: Bacteria > Bacillati > Actinomycetota > Actinomycetes > Kitasatosporales > Streptomycetaceae > Kitasatospora > Kitasatospora sp. NPDC056800. The sequence continues at coordinate 52,191 of NZ_JBHUAL010000036.1, forward strand.
GGCGTCGGTCATCATCCGCCGCAGCAGCGGCCGGTCCGCCTCGGGGAGGCGGTCGGGCAGCCGGTCGAGGCTGAGCGGGCCGTGGCCCGGCTCGCAGCCGAGGAGGAGGTAGGCCTCCGGGCTCCACTGGATCCCGTCGGTCAGCAGATCCCATTCCGCGGAGCCGATCGGGCCGTCGTCGGTGATCGCGTCGTGGTCGCCGCCGGCGCCGAGGTACGGGCCGGTCGGCTCCTGGGCCGTGCCGTCCACTCTGCCGTCCGTTCCGCTGTCGGCGTCGCCCGTACCGTCGCCCGTGCCGTGTCCGCCCGGGCCGCCGGCGCCGACCGTGACGCCGTTCGCCGTGCCGCTCCCGGCGCTCGCCGTACCGCCCCCGCCCGCCGGGGCGCCGTCCACGTGGGCGGCGCC
>NZ_JBHUAL010000037.1:0-46146 GCF_042789775.1 Kitasatospora sp. NPDC056800
TGGGATTTGTGCGGGTGGTTGGTGGTGGGCGTCGGGCGTCGCTGCGCTCCGCCCTGTCGTGGCATTGTCCCGGGCCTACGGCCCGTCAATCGGTCGGCTTTCCCGTCTTGTTGGGCCGGTGTTTTCACGGCCCTACGGGCCGATTGGCTGGCAGGGCTTCCCGGGCTGCGCCCGGGGGTGAGCGTTGACGATGTGACGCGGAATTCGGGTAGTGGCCCATCCCTCCGGGGCGGCGGGGTGCCGGCCGGGGCCTGCGGCCCCTCGTCGTTGACGATGTGTCGCAGAGTTCGGGTATCAGTCACAACCCCACCCCCGGGGGGCCTCCCCCGGTCCCGGCCGGTGGGGTGCTCGGGCGCTGGTTCGCCTTGCGGTTGCTGGGCTCGCGGCCCGTCCTCCGCCCTTGGGGCGAGGCCTGCGGCCCTCGGGAGGCAGTCCTCGGGCCACCGGTCCGGCCCGGGCCTCCCCGGCCCCGGTGGCGGACCCTCACCGGCCGCCCGTACGGCGGTCCCTGACGAGCCCTCCACCACAGACTCCCGGCCGAATCCGAAGCGAATCCAGCGGCGTTCTGAACGCGTTCCCGGGAACACCGTACGGCTCTTATCCTGGCGGCCTTGGGCGGGAGCGATACGCGAACATTCCAACATCACGGCAACCATCCATCCAGGCACTATCCGACGGAATTCCTGGCGGAAATCCGAATTCCCTCCCGATCCCTTTCCGGCCGCAATCCGAAACTCTCCCGGGGCGCAGCGGCCTGGAATCGAATCCAGGCACACCGGAAAGGGGCCTATGGCCCTCCACGCCGACACGGCGACCGCCATTCCAGACCACCCAGGAAATCCCGCCCGACGTCACCCGGGCAATTCCCGGAGTGACGACACCAAACCGAACACCGGACCAGGACGACGGCCAGGGCCAGGGGCCGGTCCCGGCAACGGGGCGCGGTACCGGGCAGCGCGGGCAGGACGGCGAGGCGGCGGGGAACCGCCGAGGCCGGCCGACCGGGCACAGCCCGGTACAACAGCAGGTGCAACACGCCCACCCGCCCCCGGCCACATAACACCTGGTCAGAACCGCAACACGCCCCCATGTTGCCCCCCGCTAGGCGGGCGGGACGCGCCGATTCCAAAGGGGCGGCAAGACGGCAATCACCCGGGTCTCCAGATTCCTTGCCTCCTCGCCGGTGCCCGTGACCGCCCAGCACAGCTCCAGTTCAGCCCGCACGATCGCGGCCTTGGCCCAGTGTGCGGCCCTCATCGGCTGGCCGGCCTCGACTTCGACCAGGCGCTCGCGCAGCCAGTGCGGATCGGCCAGAGCGCGGTCCAGCGCCGCCTCGCCCAGCCCCGACGCCAATCCGCCGGTGTACTTCGCGATCCGCCCTCTCATGCCCTGGGGCGGCCGCGAGCTCGTCCCTCGCCGCTCCGCGGCGCAGCCGACGTACACCACCCGGTCCTCCAGCCCCGACCGAGCCATGTACACCCCCGGCAAACGCGGCACCGCCAACCTCGCCTCCTCCAGCCCCACCCACGACGACCACGACGCCATCCCCCACACATCCACCAGCCACTGCCCTCCCCGATACCGATGCCCGCCCAGACGGCGGGCAGGAACAGCCTCCCGCACCACCCCGGAAACGCCATGCAGAGCGGCCTGACGGCCACCCAGCCGTCCAACGACGGGCGCAGCAGGACGACGGACGGCCCGGGACGGCGGCCTGGACGGCCGACCAGGGCGCAGCAGCGGGCAGCCCCGACGACGGGCGCGACGCCCACCAGGACGGGCCCGGAGACGGAGGGCAGGACGGCCGAGACGGGCGCAGCGGAACGGCCTGGCGGCCGACCAGGACGGCGGCCAGGGCCTGGTCCCAGCAGTGGGGCGCGGCACCGGGCGGCGCGGGCAGGACGGCGAGGCGGCGGGGAACCGCCGAGGCCGGCCGACGGGCGCAGCCCGGTGCAACACGAGCCGCAACGCGCCCACCCACCCCCGCTCTCGGCCACACAACGCCTGGTCAGACCCGCAACACAGCCCCGCGTCGCACCCCACCGCAACACCGCGTTGCACCCCCGCGTTGCACCGCCACCGCCCGCCACCACGCCACCACCCGGCCGCCGGCCACCCGCCGCCGAGCACCACCACCAGGACCAAACCGCCCGACAAGGCCAGCCCTCCCGACGACCACCGCCCCGGCCACACCCCGCCGCCCAAGACGGCAACCAGGACGGCAGCCCGGCGACAGCGGCGCAGCGGGCCCGAACGACGGCGCAGCGAGGCAGACAGGGCAGCACGCCAGACCCGGGACCGGCAGCGGCAGGCACCCGGACGCGGCACCGGCCCCGCTGGACGGGGCACAGCAGGACCACCCGGGACCTGGACGGAGCGCACCAACTCCGCCACCCGAACCCCACGTCACACCACACAACACCACCCCGACGCGACAAGGGCATCCCCGGGACGGGCGGGACGGGACGGCGGCCGCGGCCGAGCAGCAGTCACGTTCCCGTCCCGAACCCATAGGGTTGCGAGGCATGACGGACGGTTCGACCACAACAGACCTGCCCGCCCCCGAAACCGTGATCCGCGAGACCGACTGGGCGAGCCTGGAGTGCGGGTTCACAGACCCCCTGCGGGTGCCTGCCGGCCTGCGGAACGTGCTGCACCCGGACCCGGCCGTCCGGCAGGAGGCACAACGGAACCTACGCGGCGCCTTCGACGCCGAGGCCTGCCAGGCGCTTCCGGCCACTGCCCCCGCCGCCACGTACCTGGCCGCGCTGCTCGCCGACCCCCGGGCCGCCGAGGCACTCGACTTCCCCGACCCGGATGCCAGTGATCGATCGATGCGCGCCGTCCTCCTCGACGCGCTCGGTCACTACTTCCACTCCGCCGACGACCGGACCTGCGCCTCGCTCGGACACGGACCCGACGAGAGCGCCCTGCGGTACCTGCGGCCCGCTGTCCACCGGGTTGTCGCCCCGCTGCTCGACCACGAGGACCGTGCGGTCCGCCATGCCTGCGTCTTCACCGCTGTCTCCCTGGTCGAGCACCCTCGACTGGCACCGCACCGCGCCGCACTCGCCGGCCATGCCCGGCGCCTGCTGGCGGAGAGCGGTCGCTTCGACTACCGCGACGCCGCCCTCGAAGGCCTGCGTGACTGGGGGCACGACACCAGCGGTCTCGAAACCGACGAGGACAGCGAACGGCGGCTACAACTGGCCACCGAGCCACCGTTCTAACGGGAACCGAAACCGGCGGACAACAGAGCGGGACCCCGACGCGGCCAGGGCGGGCAGCAGGCCGGCAGGGACGGCGGAGCGGCGAGGCGGGCACGGGCACCGGGAACGGCGGGAAGGGCGAGCACGGCCTGGACGGCGGCACCCAGCCCAGACGGCGGACCCGGGACGGCGGCGGCCGGGCAGGGGCACAGCAGGCCCGGACCACACCGGACCCGACCACCGGGGACGGCGGGCCCGGCCCGGACGAAACCGAACACCAACCCCCGCCGCCATCCCCTGACCCGCAATTCCGACCCGAATTCAGACCACCACCGGAAACCAATACACCAAAACAACCGGGCGAAATATCCGGCGGAATTCAGCCCCCAAAACAAGCCCACAACACGCCACCCGCCCCCGAGCGGCCCCGACCCAACCCCCCAACCCCACCCACCACCACACACAGTCACCACCCCAACCACCCGACACCACCCCCGGACACCCCGACAATCACAACCAAAGGTCCAGACAACCCCGTATGCGGGGCCATTTCACGCCCCGCAAGACCAACAGGTCACACCCTGGGGCCTTCGGGTGGTTCCGTCACCAGGAGGCGGTGACGCAACCACCCCGGTACGGCCCAGGCCAGCGGCGGGCACTCAGGGGTCGACCCCGCGCGGCGACGGGCCTGGCCGGGAACAGGGGGACCGCGGGCCGGGCGACGACCAGGCGTCCGGCCCCGAGACGGGCCGGACGCCGGCCGGGACGGCGTGCGGCCGGGAGTCACGCGCCGGGGTCCGCTTCCGGTCCGGCCGGTGTTTCGTCAGAATCCTCCAGGTGACGGAAACCTTGAGCACCGGGCCGGTCTGCGCGCGGCCGGGCTGTGGCCGCGCCCTGCCGAAGGCGGCCACCGGCCGTCCCGCCCTGCACTGCAGCCCGGCCTGCCGCCAGGCCGAACACCGCCGGCGCCGCCTCGAGGAAGAACTCCCCGCCCTGCGGGACGAGGCCCGCGCCCTCCTGGCCCGCCTCGGCGGCGACGAACAGGCCCAGCGGGCACTGGAGGGCCTGGACGGCGGCCAGGTGGCGGTGTTCGTCCGGCACGCCCGCACCGCCCGGGCCGCGCTCGACGGCGCCTTCGCCCTCCTCGGACTCCCCGCACCCACCCTCGACCAGGCGGCCCGCGAGCGCCAGGACGACACGGCCGCCTCCGCCCTGGCGGCGGCCCCCGCGGGGCGCGGCAAGAGCGCTCAGGTCCACGGTCAGCAGGCCGTCCCCGAAGCCCTGCTGACCGCCTTCCAGAACGCCTGCCGGCCCGGGACAGACAAGACGACGGCGGAGGCGGACGCCCTGGTCCCGGACGGCGGCCACGGCCACGGTGAAGGCCCCGACCGTGGCCGTGCGCCGGCCGCCGAGCCGGTACGGATCCGGGCCATCCTGCCCCCGGACACCCGCCCCCTGCCCACCACCACCGCCTACGACGAACTCCTCCCCACCCGCCGCCGACGCGCACCAGGGGCTCCCGACCGCCCGGCCGACAACACCCCCGGCAAGGACCGCAAGCAGACCACCACCGCCACGACCGGCGCGAAGCCCGACCCCAGCGGCAACGACAGGACCGCCTGGGCGCAGCAGACGACCACGGCGGCCGGTGCCCGGCTCACCGTCGTCTTCGACGACGGCACCCCGCACACCCACCCCGAACCGGCCGTAGCACCACCACACCGGCCCGAGCGGCCCGTACCCGGCCAGACCGGGGCCGCCACCCCACCAGGCCCCGGCCCGGAACAGGACGACACCACGCCCGCGGCCACCGAGGACGAGCTCGCCGCCGCCCGGCCGGACCTCGGCCTGGTCGGTGAGGTCGGCGACGACACCGCCACCGGGCCGCGCGAGCGGCCGGACGTGCCGGCCGCCGAACCGGAGAGCGGGCCGAACTACGACGGCGGGACGCAGCGGCAGAAGGACCCCGCCCCCAGCCAGGACGAGGACGACGACGCGCTCGCGGCCACCGGGGACGAACCCGCCGACGGCGGGCGGGCCGACACCACGGTGGTGCCCGCGCCGACACCCGACAGCCACGACACGTTCACGGCCGCCGAGACCGAACTCGCCGCCGCCCGGGCGCTCATCGGCGACCCGACGTCCGGCCTGTCGAAAGCCGTCGACCGACAGCTGTACCGACACACCACCGCGCTGGTCCGCGGTGAGGACATGCTGCTGCCCCACCTCCGCTACGCCACCGCCGACCTCGCCAGCCGCCGCGGCCGGCTCCGCCTACCCGACACCCCCCAAGGCCAACGCCTCCACACCGCCCTCGCCGCCTACGAGAACGCCTGGAACACCACCAGAACCGGCACCGGGACGGCATCAGGAACGGCACCGTGACGGGACCACACCACGATCCGCCACAACCCAGCCCGTAACGAAACCAACCACCGGGCAGCGCAGCCGCACCAGAGCAGGCCAGGCCGGGCCGGCCGGGCGGCCGCTGAAGGCGGGGCAGCGGGCCTCGACCGGCGGCGGGCCGGGCGGCGGTGCGGGCCCGACCGGGCGGCGACTCGCCGACCGTCGGGTGACGGTACGCCGGCGGCCCGAGCGAGGCGATCGGCAGCAGGCGGTACAGAACCAGCCAGCCGGCGGCGGCCGGGGCAGAACCGGACGGTGCGCGGGCAGGCGGCAGTGCAGCGGGCGGGCGCGCGGCGTCGTCGGCCGACGGGGCCCGACGCTGGCCGGGACGGGCACCGGGGCGGCCGGCGACGTCGGCCAGAACGACGGGCTCGTCCTCCTGGCGGCCTGGCGGAGTCGCCGTCGCCCCACGCATGGGAGGCGGCCGGGCGGGGGGCCGGCCTTCGCCGAGCGCTCACCACCGCCACGGCCCGCCCCCGGCGGACAACGTCGCCCGGCCCCGGGCGCACCCGCCGTCCCTCCCGCACAGCGGGCGCCACCTAATCGGCGAGTTCGATGGCAGGTGGAAGGACGCCGCAGCCCTCATGGATCGGTGCCTGTGCTGGCTGCCCTCGGTGACGGTGCGGAGCGGGCGGCCGAGTCGCGGCCGGTGTGCGAGTTGGCGCGCAGCGCTTCCAGTGCCTTGGTGGCGCCGAGCTCCTTGGCGCGCTGGGCGGCGCGGTCGGTGACCACGGCGTCTGCCGGGTCCGGCTGCTGGTGCTGGTCGGTCACTCGGCGCCCTGCCGCGCCAGCAGGTCGGCGACGGCCTGGTCGACGGCGTCGGATGTCTCCGGGTCGGCGGCGAGCAGCACGCGGCCGCGGTAGGCGGCGGCGATCTCGGCGACCGCGACCAGGTCCACGACGGCGGGGAACCTGGTCGACCTGGTCGAGTCGGTCGACCGGCACGCGGCGCAGCAGCTGCTCGGCGAGTTCGGCGTCCAGGCGCTCGGCGTCGCCGGGGTTAGCCGTAGCCGGCCCGCAGCGCGGCTCGCAGTTGTGGCTGCGCTGGCCGGCGGCCCTGTGGTGCCACTATCTGAAACCACCGTCGGAGCGAGCTACGGAGTGATAGAGGTGATGAAAACGTCGTAGAAGTCGATGGTCGCGGCGCCGTCGCTGACGTGACCGTTGTTCCTGACGACGATGTCGAGGAAGTGGCTCGTCGCAGGTCCAGGAAAGTCGATCTGACTCCGCGTGGCCATCTGTATCACCTCGGCAAACACGGTCTTTCCCGAGCCTGAGCCCGCCTGGACAGTGGCCGTGATCGCGGCGCCGCCGAAACGATCATCCGGGCCTACCGAGAAAAAGACCGTCCCGTCGGGCGGGATGGACTGTGGTTCCGGGTGGACCGAAAAGCATGTGACGTTGGCCATGATCATTCCCCGTGCTGTAGTCGGAATCTGCTCGCTGACCTGGAGCCACGCGGGCGCCACGCCCAGCTCCAGGATCGGGTCATAGCCAGGCAGGTGCCACTCGACGTAGTGGCTGCTGCTCACGCTCACGGTCCGCCGCCGCCTCGCCGCCCTGTCGGTCCCCACGGTCGTAGCTCTACGGGGCGATAGGGCCGTTCTTCTTCTCCGGGTGTGCGGACAGGACGTAGCGGGTGGCGGCGAGGCTGGAAAGGCCGAGAAGCGGGGCACGGTCGGCGCCGAGTTCGGGGTGAGCCGCTCGACCGCCTACCGGCTGCTGGACCTGGCGGCCACGGCCGAGGCGATCGAGGCGACGGTCCGGCGGGAAGCCGGCCTGGAGCTGTCCCACGCGTGGGACACCGGCCTGGTACTGCCGGTGCGGGCGGTCGTCGAGCTCAAGGGCAGGACGGCGGAGCTCACCGACCTGATCGCCGAGCGCCTGGCCGACGCCGGCGCCTCGGGCGGGCGGCCGCCCGAGGCCACGGTCGTCGCCGAGATCGTCGCGCGTTCGGTCGCCGACGTCCGGTCCCGGCCCGACGTTCCGGCCGCCGAGCTCGCCGTCGTCCACGGCCCCGACGGCTGGGACACCGAGCAGTGGCACTCCTGCGTCGCCCGGGGCCGCGACATGGCCCGGAAACGGCTGGACGTCCGCCACGAGCTCGGCCTGCTCGCCCTTCAGGTCGCCCCCGGCTACCTCTGCGACCGCAAAGCCGAGGAAGCCCTGGGTATCCCCGGCGAGGAGATCGGCAGCACCGCCGAACAGCCGCCCGCCGCTACGCGCTGACCAGCGACCCGCGGGCCGTCGAGGCACCCTAGGCGACGGAACGGCGCGCGGCCGCGGGGCACCGCCCGGCGGCCGAGCACGGGCCCAGCTGGTTCCGTCACGGCGGGACGGTAACGGAACACCACGGACAGGCCTCCGCCGTGTACGCCGGCCCCGCCGCGAGCACCCGCTACTCGGCCCAGCCCAGCGAACAAGCCGGGCCAAGCCGGACCACGACACCGGGACGGCGGCGGGGCGGCGGGACGGCGGCGGGGCGGCGGCAAACGCCGAGGCCGGACGGCAGGCGGCAGGCGGCAGGCGGCAGGCGGCAGGCCAGGACGTCGCGAGGACGAGCCGGAACGGCGGCAGCAGGCTGGGAACAGCAGCGAGCCGAACGACGGGCGGCCATGACCGGGGCAGCGGCGAGGACGTCGACCCGGCGCGCTCGGCGAGCGGACCGACCGCCGACCGCCGACCGCCACGACGACAGCACCGGATGCGGGTGGGACGGGACGTCGCCGAGGCAAGCCGGACGGCACCCGGAGCGGCGACGAAGCCGACAACCGACGCCGGAGCCCGACAACCGCCGGAACGACGACGCCGGGGCGAGGCCCCCTGGCGAACCCGGCGACGAACCGGTGCGGCAGCGGACCGGGGCGGGTGGGCCTCAGACGAGCTGGACGCCGATCGGGGCGACGCGGGAGTCGACCAGCTGCCGGCGCCGAGGAGAACCCCGCCGTCGACGAGCCGTTGGCCGCAGCCCCGGCCCGGTGCCGCCCGGATCGAAAACCTGGTGCAGCACGGACTGTCCGCACCCGCTCGGTGCCCGGGGCGGGCGGCCAGCGCGCGGGCAAGCGGCAGCGGCCACCCGGGCGGCGGGTCCGGTTCCCGGTCAGCGGCAGTTGTGGGCGGGTGGGTTGCAGAGCCTGACATCGCTGACGCCCGGCAGGCCCGCGATCCTCTGCCGCAGGACGGCCAGATCGGCGGCGGGAGTACGAGGGGCGAAGACGACCGTGAGCGTGCCGCCCGGTACTCCGCCGGTCTGCCCCACACTGACGCTTGTGGCGCCGTGGCCGAGGCCTGAGCCGTCGACCAGGAGCTCCGCCGGAAGCGACGGGCCAAAGAGTGAACTGCCCTCGCGAACGGTGGCGAGGAAAGCGTCCGGCTCCCTGAAGTACGGGCCGATCAGCAACGGGCCGAACATCCAGCCGGCAAGGCCGAGGGTCACCACCGGCACCAGGGTGCCGACCAGCAGCGGGAGGCGGCGGGACCCGGGACGCGACCGGCTTGCCGCAGCGAGCAGAACGATGCCCACCGGCGCCAGCACGAAGAGGCCGAAGAGGAAGCCGACAGCCGAGAGCGCGAGCACCCCCCAGCCGGTGACCCGGCAAGCTGCCCGAAAGTTGTCCGCACTCCGCGCGAGAAGGGGTACGGGTGTTACCAGTGAACCGAGCATGAGCGGACCGTCGAGGAAGGTCCCGCCGCTGGCGGCCGCCCAGACCAGTGCCGGCGCCGTGCACAGCATCGCCAGTACCACCAGAACCCGTGCCTCCCGCGGCACCGGCCGACACACGCCCGACGTATCCACTCGCCCCCCAATATTGAACACGTTCAAAGTCTAGGGGCGTGACAATAGCAGGAACCGTCCCCGCGGTGGTGTCTAAGTACGCTGGCCCGGGACGTTCATTCCGGTCCCTCCAGCCGGTCCGGACGGCGGCCAGGGCCACGACGAAGGCTCCGACCACAGCCCCCGCCCCGGCCAGAGCGGGACAGCCCCACCCCACAGCGGCGGGACGCGGCGGCAGACGGACGCCGGACGGGGGCAGGACGACGACGCGCTCGCGGCCACCGGGGACGAGCCTGTCGCCGACGGCGGGCGGGCCGACACCGCGGTGGTGCCCGCACCGACACCCGACAACCACGACACGTTCGCGGCCGCCGAAGCCGAACTCGCCACCGCCGCCCGGACACTCGTCGGCGACCCGACGTCCGGCCTGTCGAAAGCCGTCAACCGACAGCTCTACTGGTACACCGCGGCACTGGCCGCCGGCAACACCACGGTCCTCCCCGCCAGCCAGGCAACCGCCGACCTCGCCCACCGCCACAGCCTGCCCGACACCCCCCAAGGCCAACACCTACGAGCTGCCCTCACCACCTACCAGCACGCCTGGAACAGCGCTGTCCAAGACGACACCGCAGCAGCGGGACCACACGACGATCCACCACCCGGCCCGTGACGAATCCACCAGCCACCAGGCGACGGCGGCCGACGGGCCGAGCGGCGGGGTGGTCCGGCGGCCGCTGAAGGCTGGGCGAGCCCGGCACAGCAGGCGGCTGACCGGGAAAGGCACAGCAGGCAGCGCCAGCGGACGAGGCCTTGGTGCCGGGCGGCGGCCCAGGCAGATGCACTCGGCGGCGAGCAGGCGGCGGGGCGGCCGGCTCGGTGGGCGGCCTCGCGGGCGCAGTCGGCGACGTCGCGTCGGTGGCGTTCGGCGCGCAGGGCGTGTTGGAGGGCGGTGTCGTGGTCGGGGTCGTAGCGCTCGGCGCGGGTTTCGGCGGTGTGGTCGCGGACGCGCTGCCACTCGGCGCGGATGGTGTCCGCGGTGGCGTAAGCGGTCTCGTCTCCGGCGTTGGCATAGCGGTCGGCGGCGCGTTCGTCGTCCCGGGCCTGGTGCAGGGCCTGCTGGATGGTCTCCAGGGTCATCCCGGCGGCCCGGCCGCGGACCCGGTGGCGGATGCCGCCGAGCATCCCGTGCTCCCGGTCGTCGCCCTCGTACCCGTCCCCTTCATCCTCTTCGTCCTGGTCGGCGGGGTGCTGGGCAAGGGCGGCGTGCAGCGTCGCGCCGGCCTGCCAGGCCTCGGCGTGGACGACGGGCTCCGGCAAGCCGACGCCGGGGCGGGCGGCGAGGACGATCCGGCCGTCGACCAGGGCCACCCAGCCGTCCAGGCCGTCGACGTCGCGCTCGGTCCAGCCGCGGGCCGGGCCGGCGCCCTGGTGGAGGGTGCGGATGCCGTCGTGGCCGCTCCAGCACAGCCACATCGCGCCGCGCACCAGCGGGGAATCCAGGATCGGGCGGCCCAGGTCCCGGCCGGCGGGCGCGGTACTCACCCGCACCGGCCACCGCCTCGACGCCTACCTCGCCGATGTCCGCGAATTGCTGCTCCGGGCAATCCTCCAGGAGGAGACGTGGCCCGGCGTCTTCGCCGCCGTCGCCACCCACGTCGACTGGTACGCCGCCGGCCTCGGCCTCGCCGGTCGTCGCCGCGTAGACCCGGCAGGGGCTTCCTGAGTCGCCGCAGCTGACGAACGGCACCCGGCGACGATCCGTACCTGTCGGTCGCGCGCGCCCGACGGGACCCTCAGCATTCGTCCGGCTCGCCCAGGCTCCGGCCACCGACGGCCGCGAGCGGCCCCCGCCAGGCCGGCAGCCTCCGGGCGCTCCGCCCCGAGCGGACGGTGACGTCTTTCAGGTACAGGAAGCGTGGGTCGGCCGCCCTGCGGCGACGCCCACCCTCGACGGCCTGGTCCAGGTGCCCGATCACCTCCCGCACGACCTTCCGCATCCCGTAATAGTCGGCTTCCGCTACCTGTCGGACGTACAGGTCCTCCCATTTCGCGGTCGGGATCACGGTCCCGGTGACGAGCGCCCCGTCCACCGCCAGCGTCAGAACGATGTCCTCGGCGACGTCCTGGTGCTCCACGCCGACGCGCAGCAGCTCCAGGTAGGGGTCCGGGTAGGCCTCCCTTTGCAGCATCACCCTCAACGCCGGCTGTACCGCATCCCGCCACGACATCCTGCTGGTCTCCTTCCCCTGGTGGGTCTGGTTCTGGCTATGCCCCGGCGGGGGTGGCGCTATCCGCTGGTGATCTGTCGGCGGTGGGGTGGAACCTTGGAAACGCGTGCGGCGCCCGGCTGGTGCCGGACGCCGCACGCGCTGATCGAATGTTCATCGGGCCTGGGACTCGGCCTCGCGCTTCGGGAGTTCGAGCAGTTCAGCCGCCATCTGGACGGCCTGGCGGTGGTCCAGCGCGTCAAGAAGCAGTCGGGCGGATGCCCGAGGGTCGAATGGCACCAGGCGGACCGTGGCCTCCGAGGCCCCGGCCGCGTGGGATCCGGCCTTCGCGGACGCGGACGACTGACTTCTCCGGCAACCTCACCACCGCCACCGCCACGATGCCAACTGACGCGCTGTGGGACCCGGTGGCGGGGTTCTCGGCTGACCTCGCGGTCGTGTGGCCCCGAGGCCGCCGGCGCCGTACCGACCGATCTCGGTGGCGAGCGCGGCGCCGCCGGCAAGCCGGTCGGCGTCCCAGGCGGTGACGTCCAGGAGAGGCCGTCGAGCGGACCACCGACACGCTCGCGGTACACGTGCCCGGGGACGGGGTCGTCGTGGTCGGTTCCGTAGACCCGGCCCCGCAGCGGCGTCTCGTCGTCCATGGATGCGCCCGGTCCCGCGACCCGATGGTGCGGCGGTGGCCGGTCAGGAGGTGATCACCTCCAGGACGGGGTGGAAGGTGGTGTGGCTGCGGGCGTCGAGGTTGACGGCGAGGCCGACGGTGGCGAGGGGCTGGAAGAGGGCCAGGGTGAGGGAGGGGTTGCCCGGGGTGACGGCGGGGGTGACGTCGAGGGGGATCCAGTCGGGTGTGGTGGAGATCCGGCCGGTGCCGAGGGGTTGGGCCAGGCCGGGGGCGTTGGCCCAGGTGACGGCGGGTTCGGTCCAGGGGGTGGGGGCGGTGGTGAAGGCCTGGAGGGTGGCGAGGGTGCCCCCGGAGTCGGCGACCGCGCCGTGGACCCAGAGGACGGCGCGGCGGACGGTGCCGGGGACGGCGGTGGTGTCGAAGGTGAGGAGGGCGCGCCGGCTGAAGCCGCTGTCGGTGGTGTTGGTGTTCTTGACCGTCAGGGTGGTGGCGGTGCCGTAGTTGGTGGTGGCGTAGGAGCCGTCGCGGACGTAGCTGTCCTGGGTGGGGTCGAGCAGGGTCGCGGTGGCGGTCGCCGGGGCGCCGGAGGCGGTGGTGAGGGTGATGGTGCGGCCGGCGCCCTGGGTGCCGCCGAGCTCCACCAGGAGGGTCACCGCGCCCTCGGTGGAGAGCACACTGACGCCTTCGGCGGCCTCGGTGGGGCGGCCCGTGCCGGCGAGGGTGAGCGTGACGGTGGCGGCCCGGCGGGAGGGGTCGGCGACGGTGACGGTGCGGGTGCTGTCGGTGTCGCGGACCAGCACCGAGCAGGGGGCGGAGGCGGTGAGCGGCCCGGCCGTGCCGGCGGCGAAGAAGTTGGCGGCGGTGACACCCGAGGCGGAGTCGGATATCGCCTGGACCGTACGGGAGTTGGCGAGGGTGGTGACGGTGGGGGCGGCCGCCCGGGCCGCGGTGGCCGCGGCGGTCGCGCCGGGCAGCACCTGGTACTCGTACCCGGCGTCGGTGGGGTTGGTGCCGTGGTCGAACCAGAGGGTGAGGTAGCGGCGGGTGAGCTGCTCGGTGGAGCCGCCGGTGTTGATGTCGTGCCAACTGCCGGTGCGGGCCTCGCGCTTCGCCCGCAGGGTGGTGCCGGCGGGCAGGACGTAGCCGCCGAAACCCGCGACGGCGACGGCGCGGGCGCCGTCGAGGCGCTGGGACCAGCCGAGGGTGGTGGGCTGGGCGGCGCCGTCCACGGTGAGGGCGTGGGTGCCGGCGGGGCCGAGGTTGCGGTTGTCGACGACGGTCTCCACCGGGGTGCCGTCGGTGCAGCTGATGCCCGCGCCGAGGCAGACCACCGCATCGTCCAGCAGGAACCAGGACTTGCGTCCGGTCAGGGTGGAGGAGAGGCCGCGCAGGTCCTGGCCGACGGCGGCGTAGGTGCCGTCGGTGGCGCCGCCGGCCCAGGTGGAGTCCGGGCGGGGTGCGCCCCAGGTGCCGCCGGCGGCGTCGGCGAGCGGCTTGGCGGAGACGGTGGTGCCGGGCAGGCGGTACGGGTCCACGGTGGGCCAGAAGGCGTCCGAGTACTGGCCGTTGCCGAAGGTGGCACCCCACCAGGAGAGCATGCCGTTGTTGGTGTGCCAGCCGCGCAGGTGCTCGCCGTTGCCGGTCTCGTAGAAGGTGGTGCGGGCGGAGCAGAGGCTGAGCGAGGCGGCCCAGCCGGAGCGGCGGACCACGGCGCGGTCCATCGCGAACACCCGGGCGCCGAGCGGCTCGGGGGCGGCGGCGGTGGCGGAGTTCAGGAGGGCCTGGGCACGGGCGAGCTCGGGGACGTCGAGGTAGGCGTTGGAGAGGTAGGGCAGGTAGTGGTCACGGGTGAGCCAGCCCTTCACGGCGGAGCGCCAGGCGGCGGACTGGGCGGCCGGGGCGGCGCCGGAGTCGGCGAGGCGCAGGATGTGGCCGATCAGGGTGTGGCCCCGGACGTGGTCGTCCTGCTGGAGCTGGAGCTGGTCGCCGCTCTGGCGGCCCCGGCTGACGGCCCGCCCGCTCACGGCGTCCATCACCAGGCCGTTGTAGAGGAAGGGCGCGTAGGCGTCGGTGACGGCGTCGAAGACGTTCTGCCGGGACGGGTCGAAGATCTGCCAGGCGGAACCGGCCAGCAGGGCGAAGAGCCTGCTCAGGCCACCGAGCAGCACCTCCCCGTAGGAGCCGGTGTACGGCACCCAGGTGTGCTGGACGAAGGAGCCGTCGGCGTACAGGCCGTCGCCGGCCAGGACGTACGGGAAGACCGGGGAGAGCGCGGTGGTGGCGGTGGTGAGCTTGGCGGAGGTGCGGCCCAGCACTCCGCGCAGGGCCAGGACGCGGCACAGGTCCACCCGGTTGCCGCCGGTGCTGGTGCCCGTGTAGCTCGACACCAGGGAGTCGGGGACCTGGCGGTCCACGGCGGCGAGCAGGGCGGAGAGCCGGGTGGGCGGCAGGAGGTCGTGGGCCAGGACGCAGGTGTCGAGGAGGGCCTGCGGGGTGCCGATCTGCCAGTCCCACCAGTTGCCGTAGGCGGTGGCCGTGGGGGTGTAGGCGCCGGTGGTGGTGTTGAGGTGGTTCAGGCCGGTGGTGATCGCGGTGGCCAGGGCCTGGTCACCGGTCAGACCGGTGCCGGGCTGCGCCCAGGCCATGGCCAGGGTGCGCAGGCGGGTGTGGGAGGCGGTGACGTTCGCCGAGGCGGTGCCCAGGGGGAGGTCCGGCCAGAGGGACGTGGAGGTCGGGGCCATGGCCTGGAGCTGGGTGCGGGCCCGGTCGCCGAGGGCGGCGAGGGTGGTGGCGTAGGGGGCCGTGGCCGGGTCGAAGCCGGTGCCGGTGAGCAGGTCGAGCCAGCGCAGGCGCAGGGTGTCGTAGGCGTCGGCCGCGGCCGTGGCGGGGGTGGGGAGGGCACCGAGGGTGAGGGCGGTGGTGCCGATGGCGGCGAGTCGCAGCAGGCGGCGGCGGGAGAGCAGGGCGGGGTTCGGCGCGGCGGTCATGGGGGGGGAGCTCCTCCTGGGAGGTGGGGGCCGGGCGGGACGACGGTGGGCGTCTTCGGTATGACCTCGCCGTCGGCGATCGAGTGGAGGCGCTCGGGTGGAGGTGCTCGGGTGGAGGTGCTCGGCGCGGGCCTTCTCGGCCGCGTGGTCCGGATCGCGGGAGGCCTTCCACGTCGTCAGACGGTGAAAGGAGGCGCCGCGCGGGCCAGTCGGGCGCCGGCGGCGGTGAGCCAGTGGGCCGCCCGGTGGCGGGCGTCGGCCGGGTCCCCGGACAGCCCGGTGAGGGTGAGCGCGCCGGGGTCGGAGGCCTCCCCGGCGACGACCCGGGCGGGGACGCCGGCCCGCTCCGCGCGGGCGAGGACCTCGCCGACCGCCTTGCCGAGCAGGCTGGTGCGGTCGAAGCGGCCCTCGCCGGTGATCACCAGGCCGGCCCCGGTGAGGGCTTCGTCGAGGCCGGTCAGCTCGGCCACCGCCGCCGCGCCGGGGACCACCTGCGCACCCCAGGCGGTCACCAGGCCGTACGCGGTGCCGCCGGCCGCGCCGGAGCCGGGGAGGGCCGGGTCGCCCCCGAGCAGGTCGGCGAAGCGGCGCAGCCCCGCCTCCAGGACGGCGATCCGGGCCGGGTCGGCACCCTTCTGCGGCCCGTAGACGGCGGCCGCCCCGGTGGGGCCGAGCAGCGGGTTGGTCACGTCGGTCAGCAGCCGGACGCCGCCGGGCGGGGCGGCGCGCAGGGCGGTGCGGTCGAGCCGGGCGGCCCGGGTGAGGGCGCCGCCGCCGTCCGGGAGGTCGGCGCCGGTGTCGTCCAGCAGCCGCAGGCCGAGGGCGGCCAGCAGCCCGGCGCCGCCGTCGGTGGACGCGGAGCCGCCGAGTGCGACGGTCACCTGCCGCGCGCCGGCGTCCAGTGCGGCGGCGATGGTCTCGCCCGTGCCGCGGGTGCCGGCGGTGAGCGGGGCGAGGGCGCCGCCGAGCAGCGGCAGGCCGCCGGTGTCGGCGAGTTCGACCAGCGCGGTGCCGTCCGGCAGCAGCGCGTAGCGGCCGGTGACCGGCCCCCCGTCGGGGCCGGTGCAGTCGGGGACCGGGTACGGGACGGCGCCGGGGAGGGCGGCCGCGAGCGCGTCGAGGGTGCCCTCCCCGCCGTCGGCCATCGGACGGAGCAGCAGCTCGTCGTCCGGCCGCACCGAGCGCCAGCCGGCGGCCAGCGCCAGGGCGGCGTCCCGGGCGGTGACGGTGCCCTTGAAGGAGTCGGGCGCGACGACGACTCTCACGGCGAGGCCAGGTGCGTCAGGTGCCGCTCGATCAGGGTGCGCAGCGTCAGCTCGCCCGGGGTGTCCCAGATCTCCTGGTTGAAGATCTCGACCTCGATCCAGCCCTCGTACCCGGCGGCGGTGACCAGGTCGGTGAGGGTGCGGAAGTCGATGTGGCCGTCACCGACGTGGCCCCGGCCGAGCAGGGCGTCGGCGGGCAGCGGCAGGGTCCAGTCGCACACCTGGTAGGAGGCGATCCGGCCCTCTCGACCGGCGCGGGCGATCTGGTCGGGCAGTGCCGGGTCCCACCAGACGTGGTAGCTGTCGACGACGACGCCGACCTGCCGGGCGGGGTACGGGGCGGCGAGGTCGAGCGCCTGGGCCAGGGTGGAGACCACCGCCCGGTCGGCGCAGAACATCGGGTGCAGTGGCTCGATCGCCAGTCGCACACCGAAGTCGCCCGCGTGCGTGGCGAGTTCGGCGAGCAGGTCGGCGACGGCGGCGCGGGCGCCGACCAGGTCGCGGCTGCCGGCCGGCAGGCCGCCGACGACCAGGACCAGGGTGTCGGTGCCGAGTTCGGCGGCCTCCTCGATGGCCTGGAGGTTGTCGGCGAGCGCGGCCCGGCGCCGCTCGGGGCCGTCGGCGGTGAGGAAGCCGCCCCGGCAGAGGCTGCTGACGGCGAGTCCGGCGTCCCGGCACAGCTTCGCGGAGCGGGCCAGGCCGGTTTCGGCGACCTTGTCGCGCCAGAGCCCGATGGCCGGGATGCCGGCGTCCACGCAGCCCCGCACGGCCTCCGGAAGGCTCCAGCCCCGGGTGGTGATCTGGTTGAGCGACAGCCTCGCGAGGCCGTTCGCCGCGCCGGCTCCGCTCATGCCGCCACCCCCGCGACGGCGAGCAGCCGGCGCATCCGGTCGGCCGCGAGATCCGGGTCGGGGAGCACGGCGGCGGCGTCCGCGAGCCGGAACAGTTCCACCAGGTGGGGCACCGAACGTCCGCTCTGCGCGCCGCCCACCATGGTGAAGTGGTCCTGGTGGCCGGCCAGCCAGGCGAGGAAGACCACGCCGGTCTTGTAGTGGAAGGTCGGCGCGGCGAACAGGTGCCGGGCCAGCGGCACGGTCGGCGCGAACAGCTCCTCGTAGCGGTCGAGGTCGCCCTCGTCGAGCGCCCGCAGCGCCGCCGCGGCGGTGGCCGCGATCGGGTCGAAGACGCCCAGCAGGGCGTGGCTGTGGCCGTGTTCGTCGCCGCGGATCAGCTCGGGGTAGTGGAAGTCGTCGCCCGTGTACATCCGCACGCCGGCCGGCAGCGCGCGGCGCAGGGCGATCTCCCGGTCGGAGTCCAGCAGGGAGACCTTGATGCCCTCGATCCGGTCGGCGTGCGCGCCGATCAGCTCCAGCACGGTCGCGGCGGCCGGGTCGGGGTCGGCGGAGCCCCAGTAGCCGGCCAGCGCCGGGTCGAACATCTCGCCGAGCCAGTGCAGCAGCACCGGCCGCTCGCAGGCGGCGATCAGCTTGCCGTAGACCTCCAGGTAGTCCTCCGGGCCGCGCGCGGCGGCGGCCAGGGCGCGGCTGGCCATCAGGATCGGCTGCGCGCCGGCCTCCTGGACGACGGTCAGCTGCTCCTCGTAGGCGGCGCGGACGGCGTCCAGCGGGTGGGGGCCGGGAGCGAGCTGGTCGGTGCCGACGCCGCAGGCCAGCAGGCCGCCGCAGGCGCGGGCCTCGGTCCCGGAGCGGGTGATCAGCTCGCGGGTGGCCGGCCAGTCGAGGCCCATGCCGCGCTGGGCGGTGTCCATCGCGTCGGCCACGCCGAGGCCCAGCGACCACAGGTGTCGGCGGAAGGCGAGGGTGGCGTCCCAGTCGACGGCGGCGGGTGCGCCGGGGGCGTTGTCGCCCAGCGGGTCGGCGACCACGTGGGCGGCGGCGAAGGCCGTCCGCGAGCGGGCGGGGGCGGGCGGGGCGGGCAGGACGGCGGGCTCGCGCAGCCGGAGCCGGCCGTGGCCGGGCAGGTGGATCTCGGTCATGGTGTCAGCGCATTCGTCTCGTCGGCGGGCGGCTGCGGGGCGCTCGGGTCTCCCCGGCGGCCGGGTGCTCGGTGGCCGGCCCGGATGCGGCCGGCGGCCGTCACAGGGACAGCTCGGGGACGTCCATCCGGCGTCCCTCGCGGGCGGAGCGCAGGCCGAGTTCGGCGAGCTGCACGCCCTTGGCACCCTCCAGCAGGTCCCAGTGGTACGGGGAGCCGGTGGTCACGTGGCGCAGGAAGAGCTCCCACTGTGCCTTGAATCCGTTGTCGAACTCCTCGTTGTCCGGGACCCGCTGCCACTGCGCGCGGAACGGCTCGGTCGCCGGCAGGTCCGGGTTCCAGACCGGCTTGGGGGTCGCCGCGCGGTGCTGGAAGCGGCACTCGCGCAGCCCGGCGACCGCGCTGCCCTCCGTGCCGTCGACCTGGAACTCCACCAGTTCGTCGCGGTCCACCCGGACCGCCCAGGAGGAGTTGATCTGGGCGGTGATGCCGCCCTCCAGCTCGAAGACGCCGTACGCGGCGTCGTCGGCGGTGGCCCGGTAGACCTGCCCGCGCTCGTCGGTCCGCTCGGGGATGTGGATGGCGGTGTGCGCGTACACGGAGCGGACGGGGGCGATGATGCCGTCCAGCACGTAGCGCCAGTGCGGGAACATGTCGAGGACCATGCCGCCGCCGTCCTCGGCGCGGTAGTTCCAGGACGGCCGCTGGGCCTGCTGCCAGTCGCCCTCGAAGACCCAGTAGCCGAACTCGCCGCGCACGGAGAGGATCCGGCCGAAGAACCCGCCGTCCACCAGCCGCTTGAGCTTGCGCAGGCCGGGGAGGAAGAGCTTGTCCTGGACGGCGCCGTTGCACACCCCGGCGTCGCGGGCGAGGCGGGCGAGGTCGAGCGCGGCCTCCAGCGACTCGGCGGTGGGCTTCTCGGTGTAGATGTGCTTGCCGGCGGCGATCGCCGTGCGCAGCGCGGTCTCCCTGGCGGGGGTGACCTGGGCGTCGAAGTAGATCTCGGCGAGCGGGTGGGCGAGGGCCTCGTCGAGCGAGGTGGTCCAGTGGGTGAGGCCGTGCCGGTCGGCGAGGTCCTTGAGCTTGTCGGCGCTGCGGCCGACCAGGATCGGCTCGGGCCACAGCGTGTCGCCGTCGCCGAGCGGCAGGCCGCCCTGGTCGCGGATGGCGAGGATGGAGCGGACCAGGTGCTGGCGGTAGCCCATCCGGCCGGTGACGCCGTTCATGACGATGCCGATCACCCTGCGGGGCATGGGGTTCTCCGATTCGTTGCTGGTGCGGGGAGCACGTGGTGCGAGGGACGTGCTGAGAGGAGCGTGCTGCGGGGCCGCGCGGCACGGGGGCGCGGCGCGGGGTCACGCGGTGCGGTGTCCGTCCTCGGCGAGGACGGGGTGGGCGAACGGATGCCCGGCGGTGTAGCGGGCGAGCTCGTCGGCGGCGGCGGCCGCCATCCGGTGCAGCTCGCCGCCGAGCGAGCCGGCCACGTGGGGGGTGAGGAAGACGTTCGGCAGCTCGTAGAGCGGGGAGTCGGCGGGCAGCACCTCCGGCTCGGTGACGTCGATGACGGCGTCGAGGCGTCCGGAGGCGGCCTCGCGCACCAGTGCTTCCTGGTCGACCAGGGAGCCGCGCGAGGTGTTGACGAGGGTGGCGCCGTCGCGCATCAGGGCGAGCCGGCGGCCGTCGATCAGGTGCCGGGTGGCCGGCAGTTCGGGGGCGTGCACGCTCACCACGTCGGAGGCCGCGCAGAGTTCGTCCATCTCCACGGCGCGGGCGCCGAGCCGGGCGGCCTCGGCGGGGTCGACGTACGGGTCGTGGAGCAGCAGGTCCAGGTCGTGCGGGCGCAGCAGTTCCATCACCCGCCGGCCGATCCGGGAGGCGCCGACGATGCCGACGGTGCGCCGGTAGTTTCCGGCAGCCCCGTACGCCAGCTGCCAGTCGTGGGGGGCGCGGCGGCGCCGGTACTCCTCACGGATCGGCAGCAGCCGCTTGTTGGCGAGCAGGACGACGGCGACGGTGTACTCGGCGACCGGCAGGGCGTTGGCCCAGGCCGCGGAGGTGACCTTGAGGCCGTGGCGCCAGCAGGCGTCGGTGATGTGGTGTTTGACCGAGCCGGCGGCGTGGATGACGGCGCTCAGCCGCGGGGCGGCGGCCAGCACCTCCTCGTCGATCGGCGGGCAGCCCCAGCTGGAGACGATCACCTCGGCGTCGGCGAGCGCCGCGCGGGCCTCGGGGGTGGTGAAGTCGTCAAGGACGAGTGCCGGGTCGAGGTCGGCCAGGGCGGTGAGCCGGGCCATGGTGTGCGGGTCGATCAGGCGCCCGGCGAGCTCGCGGTGCATGGCGAGGACGGCGCGGGGGCGGCTGGCGGGCCGGCCGTCGGGCACGGTGGTCTCCCGGTCGGGCGTAGGGGCGGGCGTGGTGGCGGTGCCGGTCGCGGCGGTGGCGGGGTTCGGGCTCACTTGACGCTCCCCGCGGTCAGGCCGGCCTTCCAGTGCCGCTGGAGCAGCACCAACGCGAGGACGAGCGGCACGACGGCGAGCAGCGAGCCGGTGATGACCAGCGGGTAGTACTCGGGGAAGGCCTTGGTCTGGGCGTTCCAGCTGAACAGGCCGAGGCTGACCGGGAAGAGCCGGCTGTCGGAGAGCATCACCAGCGGCAGGAAGAAGTTGTTCCAGATGGCGGTGAACTGGAACAGCAGGACGGTGACGAAGCCGGGCATCACCATCCGCAGCCCGATCGACCAGAAGGTCCGCAGCTCCCCGGCGCCGTCCATCCGGGCGGCCTCCAGGACCTCGTTCGGCACGTAGCCGGCGCAGAACACCCGGGCCAGGTAGACGCCGAAGGGGTTGACCAGCGAGGGCAGGAAGACCGCCCAGAAGGTGTTGACGATGCCGAGCTCGGAGGCCAGCAGGTACATCGGCAGGGCGAGCGCGGTGGTGGGCACCAGCACGCCCAGCAGCACGAGGCCGAACACCTTCTCCTTGCCGGGGAAGCGGTAGACGTGGAAGGCGTAGCCGGCCGCGACGCACACCAGCGCGCACAGCAGCGAGCCGATCCCGGCGTACAGCAGCGAGTTCAGGTACCAGCGGAAGTAGATGCCGCCGCCGGTGGTGGCCAGGTCGTGCAGGTTCTGGCCGAGCCGGAAGTTGTCGGCGCCCAGGGCGTTGCCGCCGAGCAGGTCGGCGGTGTTCTTGGCGGAGGCGGTGAGCAGCCAGCCGAGCGGCCACAGGGTGTAGACGGTGGCCAGGACCAGGGTGCCGTTGACGGCGGTCTTGGAGAGTGTCCAGGGGCGGCGCGGCCGGGCGGCGCGGGCCGGGCGGCGGGGCGGGGCGCCGCTGGGGCGGGTGGCGGTGGTGGTCATGCGTCGGCCTCCCGCCGGCGGTCGGAGCGGCCCCGGGTGAGCCGGGTGACGGCGAAGGAGAGCCCCGCCGCGGCGAGGGCCAGCAGCACCGAGGCGGAAGCGGCGAGCCCGTAGTCGTGGCGTTCGAAGGCGGCCGTGTAGGCGTACATGTTCGGGGTCCAGGAGGAGGTGACGCCCGGTGAGGTGCCGTAGAGGATCATCGGCTCGGTGAACAGCTGGAGCGAGCCGATGACGGTGAACAGGCCGACCATGGCGATCGAGGGCCGGATCAGCGGCACCTTGATGTTCAGGGCGGTGCGCAGCTCCCCGGCGCCGTCGACGACGGCGGCCTCCAGCACGGAGCGGTCGACGGCCTGCAGC
This sequence comes from Kitasatospora sp. NPDC056800, assembly GCF_042789775.1. Taxonomy (NCBI): domain Bacteria; kingdom Bacillati; phylum Actinomycetota; class Actinomycetes; order Kitasatosporales; family Streptomycetaceae; genus Kitasatospora; species Kitasatospora sp. NPDC056800. The sequence goes on from NZ_JBHUAL010000037.1 coordinate 22,209, forward strand.
GCGGCGTAGAAGATGACCAGGTTGTAGCCGGTCCACTGCCACAGCGCCATGTTGACGACGGCGGGCAGCGGGTGGCCGAGCGGGTCGGGCTGGGTGCCCAGGGACTCCAGTGCGTCCAGTACGGGGCTGATGCCGGGGGTGTAGAGGTACATCCACAGCAGCGCGGCGATGATGCCGGGCACGGCGTGCGGGATGAACAGCGCCAGTTGGAAGAAGCGCCGGGCGCGGGCCAGCGTGGAGTCCAGCAGCAGGGCCAGGACGAGCGCCAGGCCGGTCATCAGCGGGATGTAGATCAGGCAGTACTGGGCGGCGGTCAGGAAGCCGCCGCGGAAGGCCGCGTCCGACAGTGCCCGGGTGTAGTTGCCGAGCCCGGTGAAGACCGTCTCGGCGTCGCCGAAGCCGAGGCCGGAGCGGTGTTCGGTGAAGAGGCTGAGCCGGATCGCGTAGCCGATCGGGATCAGCGTGCACGCGGTGAAGAGCAGGAGGAACGGGGCGAGCAGCACGGCCGGTGCCCCGTACCGCCCGCGCCACCGGCCGGCGGTGGCGCGGGCGGTACGGCCTGGATGGGTGCCGGTGGTCACTGGGCGACCTTCAGTCCGCGGTTCTTGAACTCGGCGAGGGTGGCCTGCTGCGCGGCGGTGAGCGACTCGTCGATGGTGCCGGTCCGGCCGGCGACCTTGCCGAAGGAGTCCTTCAGCGAGCCGTTGGTGACGCCCATCGCCGGGCCCCAGGTCCAGCCCGGCTTGACGGACTTGGCGGCGTCCGCGTAGAGGGCGTAGAGGTCCTGGCCGCCGTAGAAGTCGGTGTTGAAGGCCTGCTTGGCGGCCGGCACGAGCTCGGTGGCGGCCGGGTAGGCGGAGGAGGTGCCGGAGGAGATCCGGGCCTTGAAGCCGTCCGCGGTGGTGGTCGCCCAGGTGGCGAACTCGACGGCGGCCTTGGCCTTCTTGCTGTCCTTGGACACGGCGAAGGTGGTGCCGCCGAGCATGCCGCTGGCGGGGCTGCCGTCCCAGCTGGGCATCGGCGCGGCCGCCCAGGTGCCGTTGACCTCGGGGGCGGTGCCGAGGTTGGCCTTCAGGACGCCGCCGCCCCAGGTGGCGCCGAGGTAGCCGGCCGTCTCGCCCTTTTGCAGGGAGGCGGTCCACTGCTGGCTGAAGGACGGCATGACGCGCACGAGGTCCTCGTCGGCCAGCTTCTGCCAGTAGTCGGCGACCTTGCGGGTCTCCGGCCCGGTCAGGTCGGCCTTCCAGGCCTCGTCGGCGGCGGCGAACCAGTGGGCGCCGTTCTGCCAGGCCATCGCCTCGAAGGTGGTCGGGTCGTCGGGGAAGAAGGTGGCGATGCGGGTGTCGGGCTGGGCTGCCTTCAGCTGCTGCGCCGCGGTGCGGAACTCGTCCCAGGTCTTGGGGACGGTGATGCCGGCCTTGGCGAAGAGGTCCTTGCGGTAGTAGAAGACCTGGGGGGAGGCGTCCAGCGGCAGGGCCCAGGTGCGGCCGCCGAGCGAGGTGAGTTCGACGGCCTGCGGCAGGTACTTGGCCTTGAGGTCGCCGTCGACCAGCTTGCTGATGTCCTGGACGGCGCCCTGGCTGACGAAGTCCGGCAGCTGCGGGTACTCGACGTTGAAGACGTCGGGGGCGTTGCCGGCCTTCACCGCGTTGGAGAGCTTGGCGTAGCCGCCGGCCGCGCCGGCCGGGATCTCCTCGAAGACGACCTGGATGTTCGGGTGGCTCGCGTTGAACGCGGCGACCACGTCCTTGGTGCCCTTCGCCCAGCCCCAGAAGGTCAGGCTGACCGGCTTGCCGTCGTCCGCGGCGGTGGCCGCCGCCCCGTCGCCGCTGCTGCCGCAGGCGGCGAGCAGGGTGACGCAGAGCGCGGCCGAGGTGGCCGCGGCGGCGGTGCGGAGGGCTCTGCGCCGGGAGAGGGGGGTCGAGCGCATCGGTGGGCTCCTTAGGACGAGGGTGCACAGGGCCCGGAAACGGTCGGCTCCGGCCGGGACCCGTCAGAGGGTGGGGGCGATTGGCTGTCATCCTGAGCAGATAGGCGATCGGAGTCAAGAGATTTGGATCAAATGATCTGACATGATCGACCTGCCGGGCTTCCGAAGCCGCCCTCGCGATCACTGGAATGCCGGAAAATCGGGGCAATACGCTGCCGCGGCGACAACATCACAATCCGATCAAGCCGCTCATTTGATCGCTCCAGCTTGACGAACGATCAGGCACTACCTAGATTCCGGCCCACCACCCGATCACGGAGGACCTCATGCGCCTGCCCCCGGAGGACCGCGACCTCAGCCCGCACACCGGCTGGACCAGGGAGCACTGGGAGGTGGTGGCCGACGGCCTGCTGACCGCGGTCCTCCCCCACGCCAGTCCCGCCGGGGCGCTGATCGACCTGCCCGGTCCCCGCCCGAGCCGCTCCGGGCGCCGCTCCGACGCCCTGGAGGGCTTCGCCCGCACCTTCCTGCCCGCCGCCCTGCGGGTGGCCGGCGCGGGCGGCACCGATCCGCACGGCCTGCTGGCGCACTACGCCGCCGGACTCGACGCCGGCACCCGCACCCCCACCGGCGAGCGCGACCTCGCCGACGGCGACCGCGAGTCCTGGCCGCTGATCACCGACCGGGGCCAGGCCATGGTCGAGGCCGCCTCCATCGCCTTCGCCCTGCGCCTGACCCGCCCCTGGCTCTGGGACCGGCTGTCCGGGCCCGTCCGCGACCGGGTCGGCCGCTGGCTCGCCGACGCCCTGCACCGCGTGCCCAACGACAACAACTGGCAGCTCTTCCCGCTGTCCGTCGGCGGCTTCCTCGCCGAGGCCGGCATCGCCGAACCCGAGGCCCGCGCCGCCGTCCGCCGCGGGCTGGAGCACATCGACCGCTGGTACCTCGGCGACGGCTGGTACACCGACGGCCGCCCCCGCGCCTTCGACCACTACAACGGCTGGGCCCTGCACCTGTACCCCGTCCTGCACGCCCACCTCGCCGGCGACCGGGCCCTGGGCGCCGTGTACGGCGAGCGCCTCGCCGCCCACCTGGCCGGCTACGCCCACACCTTCGGGGCCGACGGCGCGCCCGTCCACCAGGGCCGCTCGCTCACCTACCGCTTCGCCGCCACCGCCCCGCTCTGGGCCGGGGCTCTGACCGGCCACACCCCGCTCGCCCCCGGCACCACCCGCCGCCTCGCCTCCGGCGCCCTGCGCCACTTCCTCGACCGCGGCGCCGTCGACGACCGGGGCCTGCTCACCCTCGGCTGGCACGGACCCGACCTCCGGCTCGTCCAGGTCTACTCCGGCCCCGCCTCCCCGTACTGGGCCGGCAGCGCCTTCCTCGGCCTGCTGCTCCCGCCCGGCCACCCGGTGTGGACCGCGCCGGAGGGACTCGCACCCGTCGAGGAGCGCGACACCGTCCTCGCCCTGCACGGGCCCGGCTGGCTGGTGCAGTCCACCGCCGCCGACGGCCTGGTCCGGCTGCACAACCACGGCAGCGACGACCAGCCCGCCGACGCCGTGGGCCCGGACGACCCGTACTACGCGCGGCTCGCCCACTCCACCGCCACCGGGCCGGCCTTCGAGGGCCCCGCCGACAACCACCTCGCCCTGCTGACCGACGCCGGACCCACCGAACGCGGCCGCGTCCACCCGCTCGGCACCGGGCCCGGCTGGGCCGCCTCCCGCTGGCACCCGCGCGTCGGCGGCCGTGAACTGCCCGGCGTCACCGTCACCTCGCTCACCCTGGCCCACGGCGCCGAGGAGTTCCGGGCCCACCTGGTCACCGGCGGGCCGGCCGGCACCCCGGTCACCCAGACCGGCTGGGCCGTCGCGGGCCGGGGCGCCGGGCAGCGTGCCGGTGCCGGAGTGCGAGCCGACGGCGGGCAGCGCGCCGGTGCCGGTGTGCGGGCCGACGGCGGGCTCGCCTCGGAGCTGCACGCCCTGCGCGGCTTCACCACCGCCGGCGCCGAGCACGTCCCCGGCGGTACCGCGTTCGGCCCCGAGGCCGCCCTGCCGGTGCTCACCGGCGAGCTTCCCGCCGACGGCCCGGCCCTGTTCGCCTGCGCCGCCCGGCTCACCGCCGTCGCGCGGCCGCCGGCGCTCGCGGACACCGTCCAGCTGACGGCCCGGCCGGACGGGCAGGACCCGGAGGCCGTCCTGCTGACCGTCCGCCTCGCCGGCGCACCGGGCCTGCGGATCCGCCTGGCACCCGCCGCCGTCACCGTCCACCCCGCCGAAGGGGACTGAACCGCCGTGCCCCTCGCCCTCGCCACCCTCGGCCTGCCCGGGACACCGCTCGACCGGGCCGCCGCCCTCGCCGCCGAACACGGCTGGCACGGCCTCGAACTGCGCTGCGCCGACGACCAGCCGGTCCGCCTCGGGCTGGACGCGGACGAACGCCGCCGCGCCGCCCGCCTGCTGTCCACCGCCGGGGTCCTCCCGCTGACCCTCGCCTCCTACGTCGGCGTCGCCGCGCCCGGGCCGGACGCGCCGGTGCTCGCCGCGCTGACCGCCCACCTGCGGCTGGCCGCCGACCTCGGCTGCCGCCACCTGCGGGTCTTCCCGCACGGCGGCCCCGGCCCGGCGGCCGAGGCCGACGAGCGCGCGGTCCGCCGCCTGCGCGCGGCGGCCCCGCGGGCGGCGGCCCTCGGCGTGCGGATCCTCGTCGAGACCCACGACTCCCACCGCGCCGGGGCAGCCCTGGCACCCCTGCTGAACCGGGTGGACCACCCCGCGGTCGGAGCGCTCTGGGACCTGCTGCACACCTGGCTGGCCGGCGAGACCCCGGCACGGACCCACCGCGCGCTCGGCCCCCACCTCGGCTACGCGCAGGTCAAGGACGTCGCCTCGGCGGACGACCTCACCCCGCTGCCGCTCGGCACCGGAGTGCTGCCGATCGCCGACTGCCTGCACCTGCTGCCGCCCGGCACCTGGGCGGCCTGGGAGTACGAGGCCCCCTGGCACCCGCGCGCCGCGCCCCTGGCACCGCGGCTGGGCAGCGGGGCGCGCCACCTGTCCGCGCTGCTGCCGGGCTGAGGCGCACACGGGTTCCTCAGGCCCTGTCCGGCCGAGGCGGCGCCGCGCCCCTCACCCCAGGGTCGCGGCGCCCGTCCGCGGGGCCGTCTGCTCGGCCCCGCAGGAAGCGCGCACGCGCAGGACCGGGAGCAGCGCCGTGCGGTGCACCGGCAGCTCGGCGCCCGCCGCCAGGCGGCGCAGCAGCAGGTCGACGGCCGCCGCGCCCACCGCGTGCTTGGGCGGGGCGACGGCGGTCAGCGGGGGCGCGGCGAGCGCGGCGAAGACGTCGTCGTAGGCGACCAGTGCCACGTCCGCGGGCACCGCCAGGCCGTACGCGCGCAGCAGCGGCGCCAGCCGCAGCGCGTCCTGGTCGTTGTGGACGAGCAGCGCCCGGGTCCCGGACCGCGCGGCCTCGGCGATCCGTGCCACCAGCGGCTCGGGATCGGCCGGCAGGTTGCCCGGCCCGAGCATGTCCAGCGCCGGCAGGTCGGGCAGTCCGAGCAGCCGGGTGCCCTCCCGGTATCCGGCCCGCACCTCGGCGGCCGTCCAGGAGTCGCCGCGGGCGGCCAGCAGCACGCTCCCGTGGCCGAGCCCGGCCAGGTGGCGCAGGGCGCTCAGGACCCCGTGCCGGTGGTCGGAGGCCACGGTGTCCAGTCCGGCCCCGGGGCCGTCCGGGGTGGGGGAACGGCGCTCCACCAGCACGGCGGGCACCGGCAGGGCGTCCAGCCAGGCGTAGTCCTCGGCCGTCCGGCCCGGGACCAGCCCCGGGGCCAGCAGCAGGCCCTCGGCTCCGGACTCCAGCAGGCGTTCGGCCTGTAGCCGGTCGCCGCCCGCCCCGTACGGGGCGATGCCCAGGACCAGCCGGGCCCCGGCGGCCGCGGCGGCGGCCCGGGCCCCGGCGATCACCTCGTCGAAGTAGGAGCCGACCGAGGGCACCAGCAGGCCGAGGGCGCGGCCCTGCCCGGGGCCGGGGGCGAGCGGCGGCCGGGCGCCGTCGTCCGGGCGTTCCAGGGAGACGAAGCCGTGCGAGCGGGAGAGCCGGCCGGCGTCGGCGAGCGCGGCGACGTCCCGGCGGACCGTCACGGCCGGGATGCCCAGCCGGTCGGCCAGCTCCGTGAGGCGGACCCGCCCGCCGAGTTCGCCGACGGCCGACACGATCAGCCTGCGGCGCTCTTCCCCCGAGATGGCCATTCCGGCCTCCATCCGTCGTGCCGGCCGACGCGTCGTCCGGAAGCGGTCAGCCGATGATATTCCGATCGAAGAGTATCGTTCGATCGGAAATTGATCAATAAAGCCGATGATCGCCGATCGATTGACCGTGCGATCACCGAACTCCTAGGGTGACCACGGTGGCCGCCGCCGATCCGCCCGCGGCCACCCGCGCAGCCGTGCGCCCGGACCCACCGAGGTCCCCACACCCCCCTCACTCCCGCTCCCCTCCCGCGGAGGACCCGATGGCCGACCAGGCCCCCCACCCCGCCCTCACCACCGACGGCGACACCTTCCTGCGCGGCGGACGTCCGCACCGGATCGTCTCCGCCGCCGTCCACTACTTCCGCATCCGCCCCCAACAGTGGACCGACCGCCTCACCCGGCTGCGCGCCATGGGCGTCAACACCGTCGAGACCTACGTCGCCTGGAACTTCCACCAGCCCGCCCCCGGCCGCGCCGACTTCACCGGCGACCGCGACCTCGCCGCCTTCGTCCGCGCCGCCGGCGACCTCGGCCTCGACGTCATCGTCCGCCCGGGCCCCTACATCTGCGCCGAATGGGAGTTCGGCGGCCTGCCCGGCTGGCTGCTCGCCGACCCCGCGATGCGGCTGCGCCGCCTCGACCCGCCCTTCCTCGCCGCCGTGGACGCCTGGTTCGACCACCTGGTGCCCGTACTGCTCCCGCTGCTCTCCTCCCACGGCGGCCCGGTGGTCGCCGTCGCCGTGGAGAACGAGTACGGCAGCTACGGCAACGACACCGCCTACCTCGAACATCTGAGGGACGCCCTGGTCGCCCGCGGCGTCGACGTCCTGCTGTTCACCGCCGACGGTGCCGAGGACGGCTTCCAGCTCGGCGGCCGGGTGCCCGGACTCCTCACCACCGGTACCTTCGGCTCCCGCCCCGAGGAGTCCCTCGCCTGCCTGCGCCGCCACCAGCCGGTCGGCCCGCTGGTCACCATGGAGTACTGGTGCGGCTGGTTCGACCACTGGGGGGCACCGCACCACGTGCGCGACGCCGAGGACGCCGCCGAGGTCCTCGACGCCCAGCTCGCCGCCGGCGCCTCCGTCAACATGTACATGGGCCACGGCGGCACCAACTTCGGCTGGTGGAACGGCGCCAACCACGACGGCACGAGCTACCAGCCGGACGTCACCAGCTACGACTACGACGCCCCGGTCGGCGAAGCCGGCGAACTCACCGAGAAGTTCCACCTCTTCCGCGCGGTGATCGAACGCCACCTCGGCCCCAACCCCCACCCGCTGCCGCCGCTGCCCGCCCGCCTCGCCCCCCGCAGCGCCCCCGTCACCGCCGGCCGCCCGCTGCTCGGCGCCGGCGGCGCCCTCGGCGAACTCTCCACCGCGCACCGCCTCCCCGAGCCCCTCCCGATGGAGCGGCTCGGCCAGAACCTCGGCCTCATCCACTACCGCACCCGTCTGCGCGGCCCGCTCGCCCGCGGTGAACTGCGGGTGGACGGCCTCGCCGACCGCGCCCAGGTCTTCCTCGACGGCGAACCCCTCGGCGTCCTCGACCGCAACCACCCCGAACAGGCCCTGCCGCTGCGGGTGCCCGAGGGCGGCGCCGTCCTGGAACTGCTCGTCGAGAACCTCGGCCGGATCAACTACGGCCCGCTGCTGCACGACCCCAAGGGCATCACCGGCGGTGTCCGGGTCGACCGGCAGTACCAGTTCGGCTGGGAGATACGCCCGCTGCCCCTCGACGACCTGACGGCCCTCGCCCTCGGCGCGCCCTCCACCGCCGACGGCCCCGGCTTCCACCGCGCCGAACTGACCGTCGACACCCCCGCCGACGGCTTCCTCGCCCTGCCCGGCTTCACCAAGGGCATGGTCTGGCTGAACGGCTTCGCGCTCGGCCGCTACTGGGACCGCGGCCCGCAGCGCACCCTCTACGCCCCCGCGCCGCTCTGGCGGGCCGGCGCCAACGAGCTGCTGGTCCTCGAACTCCACCGCCCGGGCGACCGCGTCGAACTGGTCGAGGGCCCCGACCTCGGCCCCGCCGTCCCCGAGGAGCGCTACGGCTCCTGACCCCTCCCGCCCCGCGGGCGCGCGCCGGCCCCCGGCCCGGGCCCGCGGGGGCCCCGCACCGGCCGTCCGCCCGGTGACCGAATGGTAGGTTCCTGTCCACCTCGACAGACCGGCCCACCGACAGGGAGTGCCATGCCGATCCCGGCGGACGATCGCCGCGCCCGCATCCTCGACACGGTGCGCGGCCTGGGCACCGTCCGGGTGGTGGACCTCGCCGAGCGGCTCGGCCTGCCCGCCGTCACCGTCCGCCGGGACGTCGCGGGCCTCGCCGACGCGGGCCTGCTCCGCCGCACCCACGGCTCCGTCTCCTTCGGCGGCCCCGCGGACGCCCCCGCCCCCGTGCCGCCCCGGCCCGCCGAGGCCCCCACCCTGGGCCTGCTCGTCCCCGCCGTGGTGCAGTACTTCGACGAGGTCATCGCCGGCGCGCGCACCGCCGCTGCCGAGGCCGGCGCGCACCTGGTCCTCGGCATCTCCTCCTACGAGGCCAGCGCCGACCGCGTCCAGGTCGACCAGCTCCTCGCCTCCGGCGCCCAGGGCCTTCTGCTCGCCCCGAACTGGACCGCCGCCGACCGCCCCGAGGACCACGCCTGGGCGGCCGAACTCCCCGTCCCCGCCGTCCTGTTGGAACGACGCCCGGCCCCCGGCAGCCCCGCCGCGGCCCTCGACGCGGTCGGCTCCGACCACCGCCACGGCGTCCTGCTCGCCTTGCGCCACCTCACCTCCCTCGGCCACCGCCGGGTGGCCCTGGCGGCCCGCACCGACACCTGGACGGCCTACCAGGTCCGCCTGGGCTACACCGACGCCTGCCGCACCCTCGACCTGCCCGCCGAACCCGTCATCGACGTCCGCACCCCGGCCGCCGGCGTCGACTCCGTCGCCGCCCGGCTCGCCGAGGCGGTCGCCGACGGGGTCCGCGCCGCCCTCGTGCACAACGACCAGGACGCCCTGCAACTGCTGCCCCTGCTGCGCACCCGCGGCGTACGGATCCCCGAGGACCTCGCCCTGGTCGCCTACGACGACGTGTTCGCCGCCCTCGGCGCCCCGCCGCTGACCGCCGTGGCCCCGCCCAAGCGCGCCGTAGGCGCCGCCGCGGTGGACCTCCTGGTCCGCCGGCTGGCCGCCACCGGCCCCGCCCTGCCGGTGCACCACCTGGACCTCCTGCCGGACCTGACGGTGCGCGAGTCCTCCGGGGCCTGAGGGGGCGATGAAGGTGTACTTCATCCCCATTGGCCCGGCGCGGCTGAGCCGGTTCGAGGAGATCGGCCGCAGGCTCGGCCACCACGAGTGGGTCGTCGAGGACGACAGTCTCAACATCTCGTCGGACCTGGAAGACTGACCGGGACATCGCTCCGGCGCCGGTGACGATCAGGGCCACCGGCGGGTACCCGGTCAGGGCCTCGGGTCGAGCGCGGGGCTGAGCCCGATGTCCTCTGACACGCGATCCTGACCGATTGCCAAGTGATCCTGACCAGCGCGGTGAAGTGCTCGCCGGTACGGGCTGTCACTGTCCCGCCGTACGGTCCCCCGAGCTGGAAGAGCCAGCCGGTCCGGGATTCCCGGGGCCGGCAGCGAGAAGGGTGCGGGACACGTGAGCTGGGATCCAGTCGGGACGGAGGAGCCGTGAGCCGATCGGACGAAATCCGTGGACACCCGCCGCCGGGGTGCCGGCCGGAGACCCGGTGGGCTGAACACTGACTGCCGCCCGGGACCGGCGAGCGCGAGGGAACGAGGAGACCTGGTGGACCACGGAATGAGCGTGCTGCTCCGGGCGATTCCGCTGCTCATGGGCGCGGTGTCGGCCGCGCTCGGCGGCTACGTCCTCGCGCACTCCACCGGGCCGAGCGCCCGGGTCGCGGGCCTGACGCTGGTCTTCCTGGCCGCCGTCTGTCTCTGCCTGTTCGCCGTCGCGGCGACCGTCGTGCGGCAACTGACCGGCCGTTTCGGCGCGTTGGACCGGATCGGCTACCCGGCGTTCGGCTTCGCGGTGTCCGGGGCCGCCGTCGGCTACGGGCTGGGCCTGCTGGCGGAGAGCCACCGGCCGGTGGCCGACTTCGTGGCCGGCGGCGTGGTCCTCGGCATCGGCCTGGTCTGCGTGTGCGTCTCGTCGGTGGCCGCGGTCGCCACCCGCTTCACGCTGATCGGGCAGAACGCCGTCCTGCCGGAGGGTTCCCCGCCGCGCTCGCCCGCGCCGTTCGGCCGGTCCGCGGCCCGGGCGCTGGTGGCGGTCCCGGTCCTTGCGGCCGCCGCCGCCTGGGCGTGGGCGACCGTCATGCTGGCCAACGGGGGCGGCGGGGACTCGGACGGGCGCTTCACGGCCGGGCACGTGGTGGTCGACCAGGCGATCGTCTGCACCGCCCTGATCGGGCTGGTGATCACCCTGCTGCGGCAGACCCGGAACACCTACACCCGGCGGGAGCGGGTCTGGTGGCTCGTCCCGGCCGCCGTGCTCGGCGCCATGGACATCACCGGGGGCCTGGTCGTCGTCGCCCTGGACCCCCGGCCCGGTCAACTGGCCACCGGGTACGTGCAGATCGGGCTGGGTCTGCTGTGCTGGACAGTGCTGAGCGCGGTGCTGCTGCTCGCCCTCGGCTGGCGCCGTGCCGCGCCGCCGGCCGGCCGCGTCCCGCTGCTCCCGGTCGGCACCACACTGCTGTGCCTGTTCATGTCGGCGTTCCTGTTCGAGTCGGCCGACCCGGACGTGACGGTCGCGGCCCGGGTCCTGGTCGGCCTCGGCGCCGTCTGCTTCTCGCTGTTCGCCGTGGTCTCCGTCCTGGAGGCCGGCGTCGCCGACCGGAACTGACCGGCCGCGAAGGTGACAGACGCGGAGAAAGAGGCCCGAAACCTCGCCGCAGCCACCCAGGACCGCGAACGGATGGCGGCCGCGCGGGACCTCGCCTGCGGTCCCGTCATCGCCACTGGCACGGAGCCGTGGCCACCGCCGGCACCGGATTCGGGCATCGCACCGCCCTTCGGCGGTGGGTCAGGTGCGGTCGTCGGCCGCCGTGTCGGGGAGGGCGCCGTGGCCGAGCCGGCGGCGGGCGGGCGCCGGTTGCCGCGCGGGGATGCCGCTGCCGTCGGCGGGCTCCAGGAACGGGGCCCGTTCGATCGCGAGCAGCCGGGGTCGGCCGGCCTGCGGGACGGCCTGGTCGGTGGCGGGCTCGGAGAACGGCTGCCACAGCGGGCGCCGGGCCGGACGGCCGGAATGATCACTCATGGGTGACAGTCTGTCACCCGGCACAGCGCGCTGCCCGGGCGGGCGGCGGGGACCGGGCCGGCGGCCGCGTCGCGGTCCGGCACGCCGCGGGACGCGGTCCTCCTCCCCCGGTGGGCGTTCCCGGGTACGGGCGCCCGCTGGGGAGGAGGGTGGGGTGGTGGGCGTCGTCGTGGTGGTCGAGCGGCTGGAGGACCGGGAGCTCCTGGTCGTGCGCGCGGCCGGCTCCGGCCCGGGCGTGCCCGGCGACCCGGCCGCGGTCACCGCCTGCGGGCCCGACACGGCGGGCCGGGCGCCCGCCGTGTCGAGGAGTTCACCGCCCGATGGTCAGACGGCCACGAGGTGGAAAAGGTCCGGCTTGACGTCCTGGACCATCTGGTCGATGTCCTTGTCGGAGTGGTTCGCGGCGGCGACCCACTTGCCGGAGTGCTGGGCCTGGAGCGCGAACAGGGTACTGCCGTGCACATACGCCATCCAGAACGACTGGTTCGCGGGGACGTCCTCGTCGATGCAGCCGTATGTGGTGATCAGGGCGCCGTTCTCCTGGCCCCAGTGGTCGACCGCCATGCACCATCGCCGCATGGCGTCCTGGAGGTAGGCCAGCGTGCGGCCGTCGGAGGTCTGCTTCCGGCAGACGCGCCACTTCTGGTTCGACTCGTTGTTCCAGAAGTACTGGAGGACGGTGCCGTAGTTCCCGGAGGAGAGGGCGACGGTCAGCGGCCGGCCTTCGTCGGCCGTGTTGATCCGGTACAGGCCCGGGTCGCAGCGGTAGTTGCTCGAAGGGTCGGCGGCGAGGGGGCCGGCCGAGGAGGGGGCGGCCGAGGCGACGGGGGCGGCGGTGGACAGCAGGACGCACGCGGCGGCCGCCGCGCCGAGGACGTTCAGCGGACGGCGGGCACGGGCGTGCCGACGGTGCGGGCGAGGAGGCATCGTGGACTCGCTTTCGCAAGGGGCGGGCCTGGCTGCTCCGGTGGTCGGGGGCATCAGCAGGCGAGCCGCGCGCGGGCGGCGGCTCGAAGGGTGCCTGCGGGCTCCGGGAAGGAGCAGGCGACGGTTCCCTGCTCCATGACGTTGAAGGTGGTGAAGGTGCCCGGACCACCCGGGTTGAGTTCGACCCAGTAGCCGATGTTGCCGTCACGGGCGCAGATGAAGCGCACCCACTCGCCGGTGACCTTCTGGGTGCCGCGGTAGAGGCCGTAGTAGCCGGGGCTGTTGAAGTTCACCGTGTCGGTGACGGTGGTGGTCCGGGTGGTGGCCTTGGTGTCCGACACCGAGAATCCGACCTTGACGCTCACCCTCGCGAAGATTGCCTTGAACTCGGCGCTCACCTCGACGCTGGAGTTGATCGTGGTGCTCACCGTGGCGACCTCGCTGAGGGTCTTCGTGTAGGTGCCCGTCGTGCCGGGGGCGACCGCGACCGCGAGGAAATCGGTGACGGTCGGCTCGACCCTGACGTTGTCGACGTCCTCCCAGTAGGTGTCCTTGGCCGGGTCGCACTGGGTGGTCGGCGGGTAGGGGGTGGCGTGCGCGGGCGCCGCGCCGAGGCCAAGCCCGGCAACCGCGACGAGCGCGGAGATTCCCGAGGTGACGGCGGTGCGGTTGACGTGCCTGGTGCGTTTGGTGTGCCTGGTGCGCGAACTCATGGGGGAGCTCCTCCGGTGGAAGGGATGCGCAGCGATACGTCATGTGCATGACGTGACACCGTGGAGGAAATTCTCACATTCGCGCGGGGACCGTCCCATCCCAGATTCCTGGGAGCGCACACCGGGGCGCACCGGGCACGGGGAAACCGCTCGCCCACCGCGCTCGGGTCCGTACGACCCGGCGGCGTGCCGAACTCCCATGGGGAACCCGTCGATCCTTCGGTCCACTCCCAGCACGGTGATCACCGGCGGCCGGAACGGTCGGCTGCGGAAGGAGTACGCGCCATGGCCGAGGCCGGCGGCATGACCCTCGCCGAGGGACGGCCGGCGGGCTCCGAAGTACGCGGCGCGGTGGCGGAGGAACGGCCCGCGGGACCGGCCCTCGGGTCGGCGAGAGCGGCCCGCTCACGCGCCCGGGTGTGGTGCGGCTCCGTCCGGAGTGCGGGGGGAGTTGAAGGTGAAGGCGCGCGGGGAGGGGCCGTTCGCGCGCAGGTCGGCCAGTCGCTCCAGGGCCTCGTCGACGTCCGGCAGGTGCCCGGCCGGGACCCACCACAGGACCAGGTGCGCCTCGACGTTCCGCTCGAACCACTCACGCCGCCGCCGCATCGCCTCCAGGTGCCCGCTGCGGTAGGTGAACTCCCACAGCGCCTCCCGGCTCTCCCACACCGACATGTTGACGATGACGTCCTCGCCCGCCGGGCGCAGGGCGGTCGCGTCGTCCTTCCCGTCCGCGGCGAGCCGCCAGACGAAGCCGGGGGCGGTGTCGGCGGCGGCATTGACCGGGGAGACCAGGTCGACGAACGGCGCGATGCGCGGGTCGTCGACGGGGTGGCGGAGCGTGGCGACGTTGAACTGGGCGAGGTGGTGGGAGGTCATGGCGCCATCCCAGCACGGGCCTTCTTTCTATGTCAATCAATATTGTTTTTAGAAGGCTCGACCACCACGCAGCACTCCCCGGGCCGGGCGTCCATCCGGGCACGGAGGGCGCCGTCCGCGCCGAGAAGTCCCTCCAGGAGGGCGAGGTTCATGCCGCAGACGAGGGGTGGGAAGCGCTCGGCGACGGAGTGGAAGGGGCAGTTGCGCATGCGAATGGCCCCCTCCTCCAGGCGGGGTTCGTACCCGCGGGCGGCCAGCAGCGCGACGGCCTCGTCGAGCCCCCCGCAGGGCGCGGCCGCTCCGCGCTCGGCCTCCCCCCGCCGCCGCGCGGCCGCGCGCAGCCCGTCGTCCAGCCCGGCCCGCTCGGCGGCCTCGGCGAGCAGTTCGGCGGCCGTCCGGTAGTCGCGCGCGGGCAGCGAGACCACCCGCTCGGCGCGCGTCCGCGTGTACACCTTCGCCGGCCGCCCCGCCCCCGGCCCCGACCGCCCGGTGAGCCTGCGGCTGCCGCTCTCCAGCAGCCCGGCCTCGACCAGCTTCTCCAGGTGGTGCGCCGCCAGTGTCCGCGCCACCCCGACGGCCTCCGCCGCCTCGTTCCGGCCCACCTCGCGGCCCTGGGCCGCCACGTACGCGTAGAGGCGGCGGCGCACGGGGTCGTGCAGGGCGGCGATCGCTTCGATGTGCTCCATGCGGCCATTCTAGGAACAATGGTCATTGGAGATAGAGGGGTGGGCCGCAGGGGTCGGCGGGCCGGGCCGACCGGGCGGCGGGGTGGTCCGGTCGGCTCCCGGTGCAACGCCGCCGCGTTGCCGCCCGACGCGGCGCGGACGTGGACACGGGAACGGCGGTCGTGCGCACCGGCCCGCTCCCCCGCCCAGACCACGCGCACAGGAAGTGGGCGGCTTCGCGGGCGCGGTCGGGTTGTTCGGGTTGTTCGGGTTGGCCGGGCTCACCGGCAGGCAGCTGGAACGGCTCGCCGTACTCAGACCCGACCGGCGCTTGCTCCGACGTGACGGCCAGGTGGTGTGGAGACGGCCCTTCTGGGCCGCCGTGCCCCTGCGCCACCACGAAGCGGCTCCGGCTCCTGCCGTTCCCCGCAAGGCTGGTGCCATGGTTCCCGGGACCTTCCGTGTGTCTCCGCGCGCCGGGGAGACCAGTGCCCCGCCGACCATCCGACGACGGCCCACACGTACGGAAACCCGCTTGCCAGGGGCGCACGGGCTGCGCGGATACTGCGGCATGAGCAGAATCGCGCAGGTGATCGTGCTGGCGACGTACGCGGACGAGGCCATGGAGCCGCTGACGCGGCAGGACTCGCCGCACTGGCGCTTCAAGCCGCTCGGTCTGTTCGCCGGCGGGTGGGTGATCGAGTTCTACGGGCTGCGCCACCGTAGCGGACTGCTCCGGCAACTGGAGTCCCTGGCGTGGCCGCACCCGGAGAGCGTGCAGGTGCTGATCCACGACGAGGAGGACGACTGCTACGGGCTGTGGATGATGCGCGACGGCGCCCTGACCGAGGTGCCGATCCCCGGCCACCAGCGGTACTACAACCCCGTGCCTCTCGGACCCTCCCGAACCGACCCGCCCTCACCGGGCTACCTGTGGCGGCCGGAGACGGTGGCGGGAGCCTTCGGGGAGGGTGCCCTCACCTCGCCCCTGGATCCGCGCCCCGCCTGGTGAGACCCACCGGGCCGGCCGTGCCGCACCGTGGGGGGCGCCCGGCGGGCAGCCGGCCCAGGCCGAAGCCGAGGACGCGCAGCGGCGGGCACGGGGCGGTCGGGGCGGCGGCAACCGGAGGCCGTGCGGCTGCGTCCACCCGGATACGAACGGTCGCCCGACCATCGTGCTCCTGGGGGGATTTCCGTACATGCCGATCAACGACGCCGTCTTTGCGCCACCGCCGCCCGGTGCCCTGACGCCCTGCCCGAGCTGCGCGCTGACCGACCAGGTCCGCAGTGTGCCGGCGGTCCACCTGGGCGAGCGGCGGAACGTCACCGTGCGCTCCTCCGGCCGCGACGGCCGCGTTGAGACCCGTGAGGAGGTCTCCGCCCTCGGCCGGGCCCTGGCGCCCGCGCCGCCCGCGGTCGGCACGGCGGTCCAGACGCTGGCGCCCCTGGGCTTCGTGACACTGGTCGGGGCGGTCTTCACCTTCGTCCAGGGGACCATGGCCCGCAACGCGCCCGTCACCCGGAAGCCCGACCTCTCGCCGCCGGACTGGGTGACCGCGCACCCGGGGTTCCCGAACGACTTCCCCACCGACCTCCTCCCGGGCGACCTTCCGAAGGCCGCTCCGGCTTCCCCGGCCACGGACACGGCGGCCGCGCTCGCCGACGCGAACGACGCGCTGGTCCCGCTCTGGGGGTCGTGTCTGATCCTGGCCGTCGCGATCGCCCTGCTGGCGGGCGCGACCGCGCTGTTCCTCGCCAGGCGGCGGCACCTGGCAGGCCGGCCCCGGGCCGAACGGCTCTGGAACCAGGCCTGGTACTGCGCCCGTTGCGGCACCACGCACTTCCCGCCCACCGCCGGCCAGGGCGCCGGGTCGCTCGGCCTCGCGGAGTTCCGCAAGACGGTCTGGACAGCGGGCGGCTACGGCGACCTCGCCGACCGGTACCGGCCGTAGCCGGGTCCGGCAGGCCCCGAGAGGTCGGCGGGATCCAAGGGGTCGGCAGGCCGTGCTCCCGCTGACCACCCACCACTTCGCCGAAGGCAGGGAAGACACCGTGCGCCCGGACGGGCTGCTTCGCCACGGGCGCGCCAGCGGCTCCCGGCGGGCCGAGCGGCGGCGGAGGGGACGGCGGCCGGGCGGCGGCCGCCCGCGCCTACCTCGGCCCGACCAGCCCGCACTCGTACGCGAAGATCACCGCCTGCACCCGGTCCCGCAGGCCCAGCTTGGCCATGACCCGGCCGAGATGCTTCTTCACCGTGGGCTCCGCGAGGCCGAGGGCGGCGGCGAGTTCCGTGTTGGTCAGGCCGCGGGCGGCCCCCAGCAGGACCTCCCGCTCGCGCGCGGTCAGCACGCACAGCCGCTCCGCGTCGCCCCCGCCGCCGCCGTCTCCGGCGGCGGGGAGCCGGTGCGCGAAGCGGTCCAGCAGCAGCCGGGTCACCCGAGGGGAGACCACGGCGTCCCCCCGGGCCACGTCGCGGATCGCCCCCAGCAGCTCCTCCGGCCGGCTGTTCTTCAGCAGGAAGCCGCAGGCCCCGGCGCGCAGCGCCTCGACGGCGTACGCCTCCAGGTCGAAGGTCGTGAGCACCAGCACCCGCGTCCCAGGCACCTCGCGCAGCAGCCGCCGGGTCGCCCCGATGCCGTCGGTGCCCGGCATCCGCACGTCCATCAGCACCACGTCCGGCCGCAGCCGCCGCGCCAGTTCCACCGCCGCCGCCCCGTCGGCCGCCTCCCCGACCGGCTCCATGTCCGGCTCGGCGCGCAGGATCATGCCGAACGCCAGCCGCAGCAGCTCCTCGTCGTCCACCAGCAGCACCCGGACGCTCACGGCGCGCCCCCGGGATCCAGCCGTACGAAGACCCGCCAGCCGCCGCCCGGCCGCGGGCCCGCCTCCAGCGCCCCGCCGAAGGCCGCGGCGCGCTCCCGCATCCCCGTGAGACCCCGCCCGGACCCGGCGGAGCCCGGCCGCCCGGTCCCTGCGGCCCGCCCGTCGTCGGTCACCTCGACCGTGACCGCCCCCGGTGCGCAGGACACCCGCACCTCGGCGCGCGACCCCTGTGGCGCGTGGCGCAGCGCGTTGGTCAGCGACTCCTGGACGAGCCGGTGCACCGTCAGCTGCGCCGCGGCCGGCACCCGGGCGGCCTCGCCGTCCACCCGCAGCCGGGTCACGAGGCCCGCCGCCGCCATCTGCTCGCACAGCGCCCTGAGCTGCCCGATCCCCGGCGGCGACCGCCGGTCGTCCCCGGGCCCCGTGTGGGGGCCGGCGTCGGGACCGGTGTCCTGGAGCAGGCCCAGGGCCCGCCGCATGTCGGTCAGCGCCTGCCGCCCGGTCTGCGCGATCCGGGCCGTCACGATGGTGGCGTCGGCCGGCCTCGCGTGCCCGAGCGCGTCCGCCAGCGCTACCACCACTGACAGGCCGTGCGTCACGCTGTCGTGCAACTCCCGTGCGATCCGGGCGCGTTCCTCCTCCACCGCCCGGCGCTCCCGCTCGTCGCGGTCCAGTTCCAGCCGTGCCAGCCGCTCCGCCCGCGCGGCCCGCCGGATCCGGGCGTTCGCCCCGAGCAGCGCGCTCGCGGCGACCGCCGCCGTCATCGCGGCGGCCGAGGCGGGGAACCGGCCCTCGGGCGCCCAGCGCGCCGCCGCCAGCACCGCCCCGGCCGCCGCCACCAGAGCCGCCGCCCACGCCGACCGGTACGGCGCCCGCGCGGTCACCGTCCCGAGGGCGACCAGCAACGCCGCGTCGGCGGGCAGCTGAACGCCCAGCAGCCACTGCGCGAGCGCCGCGGCGGCGATCGCCCCGAACGCGGCCCGGGGCGCCCGTCGCCGCCACACCAACGGCAGCACCAGGGCGGTCTGCAGCGCGAAGCCCGTACCGTTCGCCACCCGCCCCGGCCCGAGTGTCATCAGGAACAGGGCCGCCGCGAGCGCGGCGTCCGCCACCAGGGGCGGCACCCGCCCCGGCAGCCGGGCGAGGGCTCCCGGCGGGCCCGTCCGTACCGCGCCGGTCTCGGTCATCGTGTCCGTCCTCGCGTCCGCGTCGTCCGGCGTCCTCGCCGGAGCCCCACGGTAGGGCCCTCGCACCCGCGAAGGCGTCCGCCCGCCGGCGGACATCGAGGGAGACCCCGGGACACCGGGGGCTCCTCCGCGCGGAGGAGCGAACGCGCGCCGGGGCGACCCGTGCCCACCGGCGGGATCGTCCCCCGGCAGGGCGCCCCGCACCCCCCGGCGGCGGAACCCTGGTGGCGACCCCGCAGCCGCACCACCCGAGGAGTACGCGCCATGCCCCCGACCATGCCCCCGACCCGCCGCGCCCTGCTCGGCACGCTCGGCGTCGCCGCGCTCGCCACCGTGGCCGCCGCCCCGGCCGGGGGACACGGCCCCGCCGCCCCCGTCCCGCTGTGCCTGCCCGCGCCCACCGGGCCCTGGCCCGTCGGCACCGTCGCGCTGCACCTGGTCGACGACAGCCGCCCCGACCCCCTCCTCCCCGCCAAGCCCTACCGGGAGCTCATGGCCGGCCTCTGGTACCCGGCGGAACCCGGCGCCGGGCACCCGACGGCCCCCTGGCTGCCCCCGGCCGCGGCGGCCGACTGGGACGCGCACTCCGCACCGGCCCTCGGTGTCCCCGCCGGCGCCGCCGACTGGCGTGGGATCAGGACCCACGCCCGCACCGGCGCGCCCGTCGCCCGCCGCGCCGGCCGGCTGCCCGTGGTGCTGTTCTCCCCCGGCGACGGCGGCACGCGCGCCCTCGGCACCACCCTGGTCGAGGAGTTGGCGAGCCGCGGCCACCTCGTCGTCACCCTCGACTCCACG
The DNA here is from genome assembly GCF_042789775.1 of Kitasatospora sp. NPDC056800. NCBI lineage: Bacteria > Bacillati > Actinomycetota > Actinomycetes > Kitasatosporales > Streptomycetaceae > Kitasatospora > Kitasatospora sp. NPDC056800. The sequence goes on from NZ_JBHUAL010000037.1 coordinate 41,655, forward strand.
TACGAGGCCGAACAGGTCGAGTTCCCCGGCGGCCGTGTCGAACGCGCCCTCCCGCTCCCCGACGAGCTCACCCCGGAGGTCGTCGCCGCCCTCCTCGCCGGGCACTCCCGGGCCCGCCTCGCCGACGCCCGCTTCGTCCTCGGCGCACTCGACCGGCTCGCCCGCGGGGACCGCCCCGACACCGGCACCGACCCGCTCCCGAACGGGCTCGCCGAAGCCGCCGACCCGGCCAGGACCGGCGTGCTCGGGCAGTCCCTCGGCGGCTCCGTCGCCGCCCAGCTCGCCCACGACGAGCCCCGCGTCCGCGCGGCGGCCGACCTCGACGGTGCCCTCCTCGGACCCGTCGCCGACAGCGGCCTCGCCAAGCCCTTCCTGCTGATGGCCTCCGGTACGAAGACCCTGCGCACCGAACCGAGCTGGGCCTCGTGCTGGGCGGCGTCCACCGGCCTGCGGCATGCCCTGCGGCTGCGGAACGCCGCCCACGGCTCGTACACCGACCTCCAGGTCCTCCTGCCCCAGCTCGTCCACCGCCTCCCGGTCCCCGACGCGGCCGGACTCATCGGCACCGTCGACCCCCGGCGCTCCCTGGCCGCCCAGCGCACCGCCGTCGCCGCCTTCTTCGCGCGGTACCTGACGGGGCGGCCCACCGGCTTCCTCGACCGGCCCGGCGACGACTGGCCGGAGCTGGAGGTGCTGCGCTGAACCGGCCCGCCCGCCGACACCGCGTCACAGGTACGGCCCGACCCGCAGCACCGTGACCGTGCCGCCGTCCCGGCCGCCACACCCCCGGCCCAGTGGATCCGCCAGACGCCCGGCCCCCGGGTCGATGTGGGACGCCCACGCCACCGCACCCGTTCGGTCCATCAGGTGCGGAGCCCCGGAACGGGCTTCGGGCCCGTCCTGGCGTCGAGCTGACGGGTGTCCACATCTCCCGGCCGCTCTTCCCGGAAGCACCGCCGGGGACTCGTACTCTCCCGTGGTCAGGAGCCGCAGTTCGATCCGCAACTGGTCCCGCAGCCGATCGGGCCGTTGCTGCCGCAGCTCCTGCCGCTGTAGCTGCCCCCGCTGTGGGAGCGGCGGGTGCTCCTGCTGGCCCGGGCTCGGGCCGAGGCACGGGCGCGGGAGGCTTCGAGGCAGACCCGCAGGGCGTGCTCGGCCGGCAGGGCCGACATCCCGACCAGGGCCACGGCCATCGGCGCGTGCTCGCGACGGTCGGCCGTGGGCCCGTGCTCGCGACGGTCGGCCGACCGGGCTTCGGAGAGCACCCGGGAGCCGAGCCCGGTGTGCCGACTGAAGTCCCCGTACATGTCCACCAGTGCGACGGCCAGCCGGGCCACCGCGAACAGCACGGAGAAGGCCAGCAGCGGGAGGAGCCAGCTCTCGTCCCGCACGAGTGCGTACACGAAGGCGGCCACGCCCACCGCGGCCACCACGAAGGACACCAGGACCATCAACTCCTCGGCCAGCGACGCCCGGTCGAGGAGCTTTGCGTCATTGAGCAGACCCGCTGCCACCAGGCGGCGGCGCACGGCGTGTGGCGGCGCGTCGTCGTCCAACCACATGGTCAGCGTCCTCATGTCACCAGTGCGGGTGGGACCGAGACTGCGGACGGCCGCCGCCTCGAAGTAGTCCTCCGGGTCGGTCGCGGTCACGGTCGCGGTGACGTCCCCCGAGCGGGAGACGACGATCCGGCCCGCGTCGTGCATCTTCAGAAGCCTCAGCTCCACCAGGTGGCCCGCCAGGCAGGCCACTTCCTCCACACTGGGGTCGAACTCCCGTCCCTTCGCGCGCCGTTCGATGCCGTACAGCTTGCCCATCCAGACGCCGGCATTCAGCCAGGTCGCGGCCACTGCCGTCCCTGCCCCCACCAGCAGGCCCGGTACCACCCACATGACGCCCCCTTCGCATCACTCAAGTGTGGGAACGTCCCGTGCCGCCCGGCAAGTCCGTCGACGAGGGCGGGCACCCGGCCCTGCCCACAGGACGCCGTCGATCACCCCGCGGGACGGCGGCCTCCAGGCATTCGGTCCTGGGTTGTCCTGATGGGGGCAGAGGCTCAGGCGAAGCTCCGCGCTTCGGTTTCCACTGCCGGATCGGTCCCACCGGCGCCGGGCGTCGGAGGTCAACCCGTCGGCGGGCCTGGGGCCTGTCGTCGAACTCCCGTCGTCCGCCCGGAGGGCGGGCGGGGCGGCGTTGGGGTGTGTGCATCGCAAGGCGGAGGAGGGAGCCACTGCGGTGGGGGTACCTCCCGGCCGAAGGCTGGGGGAGCGTCGCCCCGCAGACGCGAGTTTGAAGACACGCCCTAGACACTCCCGACGTAGACGCGCAGGTCGGAGTGTCCGGTCGGCACCTTCCACCGGTTCAGGGCGTCCGCCATGTGGTACGGCCAGCCGGCGTCGTCCTGGTCGGCGACGAACCGCACGACACGTTGCTGCACGTCACTCAGGTCCCCGAAGGACTGCGGCGGTTCGGCTGGTTCGCCCGGGAAGACCGCCGTGAACAGCATGTGCGTGATGTAGTACCTGTCGCCCTGCCTTTCGCCGCCCGCGCAGTCAGCCAGGCCGGCCAGCATGGCATCGACCGCCCGGAGCGTCGTGGCCTCGGGCATCTCGGCCAGGGCCGTCACTGCGAGGCCGCCGTAGGAGCCACTCAGGAACGACATCGTCGCGGTCCTTTCCGGCGGCCGGGCGACGACCCGGACCAGCACGTCGACGACGGCTTGGCCGGCGATGCCGAGCCGGGTCAACGCGAAGGCGGAGGCCCAGCGCAGTTCGACGACGGGGCTGTCCAGGTAGCTTTCGACGAAGGGGACGACCGCCGGATCGCCGAGCAGCCCGAGGGCGACCAGGCCCGTCGCCGCGGCGCCCGGCGAGGCTTCGTCGGCGACGAACGCCTTCAGCAGCGGGATCGACGTCGACGCGGACTCGGGGAACCACGCGAGCAGGTTCGCCGTCTCGGCGCGCAGTTCAGGGCTGTTCGAGGTCAGCAGGACGGCGAGTGCGGGAAGCGCCTCCCGCACGGCGTCGTAGCACACCACCACCGCTTCGGCGTCGATGAGCACCTGCTCGCAGCCCTCCTCGCGCTGCTTGCGCTGCTCGTCGTCCGCGGCCTCGGCGATCCACCGGGCCCAGTCGTCGGCCTCGCCTCGCATCCTTGCCAGGTAGTCGCGGTCTTCCCGAGGGTTGTAGCCGTTCGGCAGATGGTTGTTGTCCAGCCCGATCTCGATGGCGACCAGCAGACCGACGAACCGATGCCTGTCGACCGATCTCGGGTCGAGCGCCATCCGCACGAGAAAAGGGACGGTGTGCACCGCGGCCTGCGACCGCGTGCCCTGGTGCACGATCTTGTTCGCGAGCAGCGCGCTCGACGGGTACGGGCCCTCCCGATCCCCCGTCTGCATCGCCCGGAGATGTCCGGGTACATCGTCGGCCTTGCCATAGGAGTGCTGCAGTTGGGCCCAGGGCACATCGTCCAGGCCGGCAAGAGGATCGCGGGTCACAGCAGCAGATCCTGGCACACCGGGAGTCCGCCCTGCGATTCGACGTTCGATTCCTGACCTGGCCAGATGGTGCCCGGATCTTTGGGAACAGGCTCCGCCCCAGGTTCCGCCGGCGCGACGAGGCGGCGACGGCAGGACGACGGCGGCAGGACCGCGCCCCAGAGCGAATCCATCCGGGACCTCACGTCCGCGCGGTACCTCGCCGCCGACGGTGGGGCGACGGCGCGTTCCACGGGCCGCCCACCGCTGAAACAGCCGAAACCGGAAGGGTGACCGCGGCATCCGGCCACGGCCACCCCACCACTCTTGATCCGGGGTTGCGGTCAGGCCTGTACGGCGATGAGCTGGAACTTCTCGTTCGGGTCGCCGGTGCAGTCCCACAGGACGATCGGGGTTTCGTTGTTCCAGACCGGGCCGGCGCCGGCGACGTTCAGGCAGCGGTTGCTGGCGGGGTTGCGCAGCTGGCCCTCGGCGGTCCACTCGAACTTCTCGTTGCCCGCGGAGGCGACGCAGTCGAAGAGGATGACCGGGTTGCCGTTGTTCCACGGCCCGGCACCGGCGACGTTCAGGCAGCGGTTGCTGGTGTAGTTGTAGAGCTGCCCGTCGGCGGTGAGCTGGAACAGCTCGTTGTTCTGGCCGTTGCAGTCGAACAGGATGATCGGCGTGCTGTTCGGCCAGGTCGGGCCGGCGCCCGAGATGTTGAGGCAACGGTCGCTGGCAGGGTTCTTGATCCGACCGACCGGGTGGGGGATCTCGTTGTCGGCGACGAGCTGGAACTTCTCGTTGCCCGCGGAGGCGACGCAGTCCCACAGGACGATCGGTGTGCCGTTGGCCCACGGGCCGGCGCCAAAGACGTTGAGGCAGCGGTTGCTGGCGGGGTTGCGCAGCTGGCCGTCGGCGGTCCACTCGAACTTCTCGTTGCCCGCGGAGGCGACGCAGTCGAAGAGGATGACCGGGTTGCCGTTGTTCCACGGCCCGGCACCGGCGACGTTC
>NZ_JBHUAL010000037.1:46240-52458 GCF_042789775.1 Kitasatospora sp. NPDC056800
ACGTTCAGGCAGCGGTTGCTGGCGGGGTTGCGCAGCAGCCCGTCCGGGGTGAGCTGGAACTTCTCGTTGTTGGCGCCGAGGGTGCAGTCCCAGGCGATGATCTCGGTGTTGTTCGGCCAGGTCGGACCGGCGCCCTTGAGGTTGAGGCAGCGTCCGCTGGCGGGGTTGAGGATCTCGTACGACCGGCTCGTCTGGGCCGACACCCACGCGGCGAGGTCGTCGACGCGGGTGGCGTAGGCACCGGTGCGGGTCTCACCGGCGGGGGTGTCGAGGCAACCACCCTGCCAGGAACGGGAGATGACGCCGACCAGGGCGGACTTGCCGTTGACCTCGCGGACCACCGGGGCACCGGTGTCGCCCTTGCAGACCGCCGCGCCGCCCGTACCCGTGATGCCCACACCGGTCGCGCTCACGGTGTCGAGGCTGAACGAGCCGGTGTGCGCCTGGGGCGGCACCCACTCGGTCTTGGTGCGCCCGAACCCGGTCACCGTCAGCGACTGACCGGCGACCGGCGCCGAGGTGCCGACCGTCAGCGGCGTGACGCCCTGGACGGGCGTGGCCAGGCGGGCCATCACCAGGTCGCGGCCCTGACCCGGCACCAGCTCGACGACCTGGGTCGACGTCGCGCCGACCGTGGCGGTGGTCTTCCACTTCGGCGCGCCGGCGGCCAGCGCCTGCGGCTGCGCCGGGTCGTCGGAGAAGCAGGACGCGGCGCTGATCACCCAGAGCTGATCGACCAGCGCGCCGGTGCAGCCGCGCAGGCTGTCACCGATCACCAGGCGCGCGGTGGTGGCGGAGGCGCCGGCCGCGGCCGCGTCGCCGACCACGGCACCCGCCGGGGCCGTGCCGAGGGTGGACAGCGCACCGGCGGCGAGAACGGCAGTCAGCACACCTGCCCGTCGGGAACGAGACCGGGACTTGCGGGACATGGGACTTCCTATCGTGGATCCACCGGAGCTGCGGGAGGGGTCGGAGGCACGTCGACGCGCCCCCGCGAGGAAACGGGCCTGCGGTGGAGCCTTCGTGGCCCCTTCCGGTGGCGCGGAGCCGGCGGTCGAGACGGTGTCGGCCGAGGCGGTGAGGGCGGCTCCCAAGCCGGTGACGGCGATGGCCCTGCCCCCTGCGATGGGCCAGCGATGTTCTTCTGTGCGCATTTCCTTTTCCTGGGTAAGTTTGCATCAAAGGCGGTGCAAACCAGGACAGTCCGTGGTTGATCGATATGAATTGACTTGATATCGAAGTCGGTTCGACCTCGACTCGGTTTGCCCAAGCCATCCATTTCTGAGTGTCAGTCATGCATGGCGGCGCAGACTCTACATGACGCCATGAAGGTTCTGTAGGTCGTTTATGAGTCGCACATACCAGCAGACGGGCGGCACCTGAGCCGATCGGCAATTGGGGGGTCGAAGCGGTGAACAACGAACTACCGAAGGCAAACGACAAGGGGTATGCGCCTTGCCGCCCCGCGACGAATCTCGCGACACTCACCGACCTCGGCGAGACCATCGCGTGACGCCCGTGCAGCGGGGGGGTGATGCGGTGTTCGGACGGACCCTCGCCGCGTACCGCGGCGGCTTCGGGATCGCCCCGGAGCGGATCCCAGGCCTGCCGGGCCGAGGGGCGGCGCGCCCCGGGTTGCCGGTGCCGGTGCACCGGCCGGAAACCCCGGTGCCTTCGGGGTAGAGCGCCGGTAGCCTTCGGGCTGCTGACCGCAGGTCGGGACCGAAGGGCGCCATGAACGACACCTCCGAGCTGGACCGCCCCGTCGGCGACCACGCCGTCCGCGAACTGGCCGACGCCGTCCAGCCCTTTCGACGACCGCCTCGCGGCGCAGCTGCTCGCCCAGCGGATCGTCCTCCTCGGCACCCAGGTCGACGACGTGTCGGCGAACCGGGTGTGCGCACAGCTGTTGCTGCTGTCGGCGGAGGACCCGCGCTCCGACATCGGCCTGTACATCAACAGCCCCGGCGGGTCGGTCAGCGCGGGGCTCGCCGTCTACGACACCATGCGGCTCATCCCGAACGACGTCTCCACGCTGGCGATGGGGTTCGCCGCCAGCATGGGCCAGTTCCTACTCACCGTGGGCTCGCCCGGCAAGCGGTTCGCGCTGCCGAACGCGCGGATTTCGGCTGAACCCGCGGCGGGTACGGCGGCGGGCGTGCGCACCGGCGCCGTACTTCAGCGGAGGTCAGGCCACCAGGCGGAGCCCGCCGTACCGGCGGCTGCGGGGCCGCCGCCCGGCGGTGCGGCTCCGACCGGATGCCGTGAACCGGCGGACAGCGGCCCGAAGCGTTCGTATCCTCTCCCCCATGAGACCCTTCCGAACGAAGAGGATCACCACAACTATCGCCCTGCTCTTAGGTGTTGGGCTTGCGATGCTGACGTCTCCGGCGTCCGCCGAGGCGACCTGGGACAGCTACTCCATCGACCGGCAGACCGTCCGTCCCGGTGAGACCTTCACCATCACGATGACCCTGACCAACACCGAGACCACGGACATCGTGTTCTCCTACGAGTACATCGAGCCCAACTGGCCGATGAACGTGACACCGGGCATCGTCGAGGCCGTCGGCTGCGGCGGCGATGTCACCGACTGCTCCGTCTCGGGCAAGACCGCCGTGTTCCACCCCCGGGTCCCGATCGCGCCCGGTGACAGCCGGTCCGTGACGTTCACCGCGCGGGCCCTCCCGCCGCCGGTTCCCGGCTCGGGTCCGATGCGGCTCTCCTGGTCCCCGTACATGTACTACGAGTACGACTACACGCCCGGCGGCCCGCTCCACTCCCGTATCCACCAGGCCTGGGTGCCCCAGCTCACCGTCGAGACCGACTACTCCTGACCCCTCCGGGCGCACCGGCACCCGCGAAAGCGACAGTGCGGACAGCGACACCGACGGCAGCCGCATGAGGAGAGGGGTCTGTGGCGTGCGGTGACGAGGGGGCTGGCGGTGGCGCTCCCGACCGGGGCGGTGGCGCCGGCCTGGTGGCTGTGCGCGGAGCGGACGGGCGCGGCCATGGGGCTGGGCCCGTCGGACGGTGTGGTGCCGGTGGGCGAGTGCTGCGAGGTGTCCGACAACAAGGGCTGCTACAGCGACGGCACAGTCCCTCGGGGACGTCAGGGCCGGGTCACCGCCCGCAGTCGGCTCCAGCACGTCGGCGACGGGATGCCGGGGAGGCGGGAGCACAGCTCCCGAGCCGGGCGGTTCGAGTCTGCCGTCACCCGGGCCGGGTGCGGGGCCGGCGGCGACTGTGGGGCACCCGGCATTCGGCCCATCGGGCCCGCCCTCCAAGGGCGACGCCTGCCCGTCCCGGCCACGGCACCGGCCCGGAATGGATATGCGCAGGGTATGAGAATCACCTGCCGCGCCGCCCTCGGCGTCCCGTTGATGGCCGCTGCCGCCCTGGTCCTGCCCGTCGGCCCGGCCGCCGCGGCCACCGGAAACCTCTACCTCAACAACGCGGAGGTCTACACGGACCCCTCCGGCTGCTACCCCCTGGAGGACTCCAGCATCGTCGACAACAACACCGACACGGCCGTGACCCTCTACTCGGGGCCGGACTGCGACGGAGAGGAGCTCGGCCGCATCAGCGCCGGTGACGACGAGAGCGCCACCGGCGCCCGGAGCCTCTACGTCCCCTGACTCCCCCGTGGCCGCCCGCCGGCCGGGGGCCGGGCCGGCGGGCGGGGGGTCACGGGTTCAGCTGCTGCAGGGTGAAGGCCGTCGCCCGGTAGGAGTACTGGGCCACGATGGAGTTGGCGTTGGCGGCCTCCGCGACCGCGAGCCAGTTGCCGGAGTGCTGCAGCTTGAGGACGAAGGCGCCGGAGGCCGGGTCCACGGTCTTCCAGAACTTCTGATTGGGGCCGATGTCGCCCGAGCAGTCGAACACGCTGATCCAGGAGGCGTCCACGCTCCCGCCGTCGTAGCTGCCGATGCAGTCGCCGTTCTGCCGGTTGCGCAGCACGTAGCTGCTGGTGTCCTCGGGGACGCCCGGCCACCGGCACAGGCCCCACTGCTGGTTGCGCTGGCCGTTCCAGGGGTACTGGATGAGCGCTCCGTCGAAGAAGGTGCCGCCCTGGCTCATGTCGAGGACCTGCCCGGCCGGGGTGTTGATCCGGTAGTACCCCGAGCAGCTCCAGCCGTTCCAGTCGGACCAGCCGAACTTCGGCGGGGTGTCGGCGGACGCGGGAGCGGCGAGCAGCGTGCCGCCGGCCAGCGCGGCCAGGATGCCGGCGCCGAGCGTGCGCAGGGCGCCCGTCGTCCGGCGCCGCAGCGGGTTCGTCATGGGCTCCTCCGTCGTGGTGTGGGGTGGGCGGGTCAGCAGGAGAGCCGGATCTGGGCGGTGCGGCGCAGGGTGCCGGCCGGTTCGGTCTGGGCGCAGTTGACGCTGCCGATCTCCGGCAGCTCGTAGGTGGTGAAGCTCCCTCCGCCGCCGTCCGGGAAGGCGTTGATCCACACGCCGGTGGTCGGGCCGGTCTGGGCGCAGACGAACTTGGCGTACTCGCCCTGGACCCGGCGGGTGCCGCGGTAGAGGCCGTAGTAGCCGGGCTGGTTGAGGTTCCAGGTGGTCGAGACGGTGGTGCTGGTGGTGGTCGAGGTGGTCTTCTGGACGGAGAAGCCGACCTTGGCCTCGATCTTGACGAAGAGCACGCTCGCCGAGACGCTGATCTCGGTGCTGCGGTTGACGACGGTGGTGACGGAGTCCACCCGGCCCAGGGTCTCGGTGCGCTGGCCGGTGGTTCCCGGGGCGACGTAGACGGCGAGGAAGTCGGTGACGACGGGGTCGACCTGGAGGGACGTCACGTCCAGCCAGGTCTGGTCCACGGCGGGGTTGCAGCTCGTCGTCGGCGGGCGGGCGCCGGCGTGGGCGGTGCCGGCCCCGATGCCCCCGATCTCCAGCAGGGTCATGATGATCGTGGCGGCGGCCGCGGCCGTCGCCGTCCGTCGGCGAGGCCGGTGGACGAGGGTCATCTGTTCTCCTCCGTGCTCTGGTGGATGGGCCGCACCCCTGCGGCCGGAACCGTGCCGGTGCTGGTGCGGGCGGGGAACGGTGGGGCGGTCCGTCGTGGGGGATGCCGTCCGGCCCGGTGACGATCCTGCGCAAGGCCGTCATGAATTCCTCACGACCCCATCACGCCGCGGGAGGGCGCCCCGGAGCGCGGCGCCGCGTCCAGGGCGCCATGGACACGCCGCCGCGCCCGGGCGAGGATGGCCCTGCCGCACCCGTCACGGGGGCTCGGGGCGCAGGACGACGCACGGCACCGTTCGATCGTCGGAGGCCATGGGGTGGAGTTCAGGATCCTGGGGGCGCTGGAGGTGCGGGCCCGGGACTCCGGCCCGCTCGCCGTCGGCGGCCGGCTCCAACAGGCGCTCCTGGCCGTGCTGGTGGCCCACGTCGGCCGGACGGTGTCCGTGCCCCGGATCGTCGACGCGGTGTGGGACGAGTGCCCGCCCGCCACCGCCGACCGCCAGGTCCGGAATATGGTCGGGCTGCTGCGCCGCGCGCTCTCGCCCGGCCCGCGGCGCCCTTCACCAATCCGTACCGACGGGCCGGGCTACCTCCTCGCCGCGGACGGGGTCCGCGTCGACGCGCGGGAGTTCACCGCCCGGGTCGACGCCGCCGCCCGTGCGGGCGCCGACGGCGCGCCCCTGCTGCGCGAGGCCCTGGACCTGTGGCGCGGCCCGGCCCTGGACGGCCTGCCGGGCCGCGCCCTCGCCACCATCGCCGCGGGCCTGGAGGAGCAGCGGATGGCCGCCCTGGAGCGGCTCTTCGAGCTGGAACTGGCGGCCGGCCGGCACGAGCGGATCGTCCCGGAGCTCATCGGCCTGGTCGGGGCCACTCCCCTGCGCGACGGCCTGGTGCGGCACCTGCTGACGGCCCTGCTCCGCAGCGGGCGCCGGGCGGAGGGCCTGGCCGCGTACCGGCGGTACGCGGCCGACCTCGCGCGGGAGCTGGGCCTCGACCCTTCACCCGAACTCCGGTGCCTCCAGCAGGAGTTGCTGGGCTCCGGCGCACCGAACCCGGCCCCGCCCCGCGAGCCCGCCGCATCGAGGCGGTCGGCCGCCGCGGTACAGCGGCCCCTGCCGCGTCCCGCCCAACTCCCCTGGGAGTCACCCGCCTTCGTCGGCCGCGAGGCGCAGCTCCGCGCCATCGGACGCCACCTGGTCGGCCCCGGGGGGCCGGGCGGCCGCGCCCCGGCCCCCCGGGCCAGAGCGCGCGGC